>NZ_CDWTMG010000158.1:1074-11713 GCF_977945845.1 Frankia sp. CcMO1 | reverse complement strand
TCAAGGGTTTCCTTTGTCTTTCTGATCTTGTTGAGGCGGATTACTCCGAGGGCGAGGTTCCGGAAGCTCGCGAGGGTGTGGTTGGTGTTTCCTGTGTAGGTGGGGTTGGCGTCCTCGTGCCAGGCCGTGTCGCGTGTGTAGTGGATTTCGTTTTCGACCGGGTTGATTTCTGGGGCGTAGGAGGGCAGCCAGGAGACGCTCAGCCAGTCCGCATGGCTGTCGATAATCTCGATCTTTCGGCCGGGTGCCTCCACGTATGGCCTGGATGGATGACAGCCCGGCGCGATCCAGCGCTGCGCTCAAGATCGGACGCGGATCTCCTGCGGCCGGTAGGCACGGACCTCCGCGTCTGATACGGAGTGTCACCGAGGCGGTCGCCGCGCCCACGGACAATCAGTTCGTTCGACTGTCTACGACGTCGTTGAGGGTGTCACGGACGACGGTGAGCAAGGCGACGAGCTGATCGTGTTGGGCGACGGTGAGCCGACTGATGGTGTGTTGCTCGAGCTCGTGCCACGCCGCGCGGGCGGCGGGGGCGAGGTCGCGACCGCGCGGAGCAAGACTGACGATCATAGTGCGCCTGTCGTCGGGTGAAGGGTCTCGGGTGACGAGGCCGGCGCGTTCCATGGCCTGGAGCGTCGCGGTGACCGTCGAGCGATCCCGGCCGAGGTAGTGCACCAGCTCGGTCTGGGGGACAGGTCCGCGCTCCTCGAGGTAGAGCAGCACGATCTCGTGGGGCGCGGTCACGCCGGCGCGTCGCAGCAGGTCCTCGCCCAGTCGGCCGTGGACCCGGAGTACCTGGAGGAACAGCGAGCCGAGCGGTGCGCCGTCAATGGTCGTGCCGACGTGCCTCCGCCTGAGTTCGCGGTTCCGCGCCGCCGCGTCCTGAGTGTGCGGCACCTCCGCCATGGCGTCAGCCTACCATCCTTTGTTGGCATGCCAGCAAACCTCCGCTAGATTGTTGGCATGCCAGCAATCAAGTCCGGCTCGCCGGAGGTGCCACCGCTGAATCGCGACCTTCTTCGGCTGGTGGCCGTGTTGCTGGTCGGCGCGGAAGCATCGCTGCTGGACACGACGATCGTCGCGATCGCCATCGAGGACCTCACACGTGCGTTCGACACGACGGTTGCGGTGGCGCAGTGGGCCACGAGCGGCTATCTGCTCGCGATGACATCGATGATCCCCTTGCTGGGCTGACTGGTCGATCGATGGGGTGGCAGACGTGTCTGGCTCGGCGCGATATGGGTGTTCCTGCTCGGTTCGGTGCTGTGCGCGCTGGCGTGGTCGATTGAGAGCCTGATCGTGTTCAGGGTGATCCAGGGCTTGGGTGGTGGTCTCGTCCTGCCGCTGGTGCAGGCGATCCTCGCGCGTGCGGCCGGACCAGGGCGAATCGGTCGTGTCATGGGACTGGTAGGCATCCCCGGCCAACTGACTCCGATTCTTGGGCCGATCCTGGGCGGCCTGATTCTAGGCATGGGTGGCTGGCGGTGGATTTTCCTCGTCAACGTGCCGATCTGCGTCGCGGCGCTGATCCTGGCCCATCGCCACCTCCGGGTGGCCGCGGACGACGGTCGCGCTCACCTGGACTGGGTCGGTGTTCTTCTGCTGACCCCCGCGACGGTGGCAATCCTTGCCGGGCTGTCGACGGTCTCCGGCGAGAGCGACGCGGCTGTTACGCCCGGCGTCCTGATCGCGGCGGGTTTGCTGCTGCTCAGCGGCTTCGTGCTCCATGCCCGCGGGCGCGGCCATCGGGCACTGATGGACATCGGCCTGCTGCGACGGAGGTCGTTCGCGGTCGCCACGACGGCGATGTTCCTGTTCGGGCTCTGCCTGTATGGGCCCATGCTGCTGCTGCCGTTGTTCTACCAGCGGGTCCACGGGTTCTCCGAGACCGAGGTCGGCCTCCTGCTGGCACCCCAGGGACTCGGCACGATGCTCGCACTCGCGGTCACCGGACGATGGGCGGACCGGACCGGCTCCAGGGGGATCACCGTACTCAGCACGCTCGTGACCTGCGCCGCTATCGCCCTGATCGCGTCGATGGGCTCACGCGCCGCCATCGCGGTACTGTCCATCGCGATCTTCCTTCTCGGTGCCGGGCTGGGCTCACTCGGCGTCGCCGTCGCGGCGGCGAGCTACCGTGACCTGGAACCCTCCGCAATCGCACGAGGAACCAGCCTGACCAACGTCGGGCAACGACTCGGCGCATCGTTCGGCACCGTCATTGTCGCGCTCATCCTCGACAGCCAGACCGCCGCGGCCGGGACGGAAGTCGACACCGCGTTCACCACCACGTTCTGGTGGACCCTCGGATTCGCCGCCGTGACGCTCGTCGCGGCCGCTCTCCTACCCGGCCGTCAGGTCAGGCACCCAGGCTCTGTAACAGACCCCAGGAGTGCGTCATGCGCGCCGTAATCGCCGACCGTCCAGGCGGCCCCGAAGTGCTGCGACCCATCGAGCTGCCCGACCCACGACCAGGCCCCGGGCACGTCCGGGTCGCGGTGGAATACGCCGCGATCACCTTCATCGACACCCAGCTGCGCGCTGGCACATCGCTCGGCCCGCGCGTCGCCTTTCCCGCCGTCCTCGGCAACGGAGTGGGAGGGACCATTGACGCCGTCGCCGAGGACGTCGACCCGGCCTGGCTCGGCGCACGGGTCGTCACCACCACCGGGGGCACCGGCGGATACGCCTCCGCCGCGCTGGCCCGAGCCGGCGACCTGCACCGCGTCCCCGCGTCGCTGACGTCCGCCGATGCCACCGCCGTGCTCGCCGACGGCCGCACCGCCGTCGGGCTGCACCGGGCCGCCCACCCCGGCACCGGCGAGGTCGTCGTGGTCACCGCGACCGCCGGCGGCGTCGGCGGCCTCCTCGTCCAGCTCGCCGTATCCAGCGGCGCGCGGGTCGTTGCCCTCGCCGGCAACGATACGAAGCTCGCCCACGCCCGCGCTCTCGGCGCCCACCAGATCCTGAACTACCGCGACGTCGCCTGGGAACGGAAACTCGGCGGGGTGGCGCCCGACGGTGTGGACGTGGTCTTCGACGGCATCGGCTCCACCATGACCGAGACGCTGTTCCCGCTCGTACGCCCGGGAGGCCGCTATCTGCCCCACGGCGCCGCCGACGGGCGCTGGGGCACGATCGACCAGGTCGACGCCGCGACACGACAGGTCACGATCGTGCCCCTCGGCGCGATCGGCGCGACCAGCGACGAGCTGTTCGCCCTCGTCGACGAGGCGCTTCGGCTCACCGTGATCGGGACCCTGCGACGTCAGGCCAACTCCGCGCTGCACCGCATCGTCATCACCCGGCTGCGCTGCGACCCCCGCACCCGTGCCTACCAGCAACGACGCCTCGCCGAAGGCAAAACTCCACGCGAGATCGTCCGCTGTCTCAATCGCTACATCGCCCGCGAGATCTACAACGCCATCCCGCGCACCAGCCCACCCGCTGCTGCGGCCACTTGACAACGCAGGGACGTCTGCGCCCTCCCGGCTCCATGAGGTGGCCGACGAGTGCCTCTGCGTCGGGCGGTTCCCAGCCAGGTCAACTCGTTCCCAAAGTCCTGGATGACCCCAAACCTGGCGATCATTATGGGGACGCGCGCCGAACCATCCTCAGCGGTGCCCTAGGCTGATGAGATCGGGGCTTGCTGGGTTGGCTAGAGGGGGTCGTATCCATGTCGCCAAGTGTCGGCGCAGGTCGTGCGCTGCATGGCTGCGCCGGTAGGCCATCCAGCCGGGTAGCGATGTCATGATGGCGCGCGGTATCGATCTCGATCTGTTGCTGCGGCTGCGGCTCGTGGTCGCGCGCTTCGGGGAGATGGACGGCGCGCGATGGTGGAACTCCAGAGGTCAGCTGGGCAAGCGGGGCGTGACGACGCTGCGGCGCGGGTTCCCTCGGACTCATCGGTTCGCACAGGCGCGTTCGGTGTTCACGCTGGCGGTGCACCGGTGCGATGAGATCTACAACCCGCCGGGCGGCGTCACCCTCTGGCGCCTTCCAGCGACGATCGAGGAGGAGTTCGACGCGCGATGGGAGCAGTGGCTCGACCACGCCGAGACCTGGTCCCCGTTCTTTGAACAGCTTGCGTCGCCCGGCGACAGAAGCCTGGCCGAGACCTTGGGTTCCCTGGGCCTGGTTGGTGCGAAGGACCTAGCGGCCACGGAGAAGCTGAGTCGTCCCGCGGAGGCCCGCGCGGTGAAGCTGCCAGCTACGTTCTCCGGCATTGACAACGACGTCCGACTGCTAGCGTTGGGCTTCGGGCATGGGGAGATCGGTAACTTGGTCGTCCCCTTCGCCTATGAACTGGCCACCACATGACGCTCCCGTCCCGGGCGCAGGTCGTCTCCTCGTTCACTGTCGTGAAGGGCGCGATGATCAATGAGACCTACGGTGTCTTTAAGGGCTGGGACTTCACCGTGTCGAAGCGGGAGAACCTCGACCGGCTGCGCAACCGGAACACGATCGGTGCCAGCAGTCTGACCTGGCTGCGCGACGTCGCCAAGGTGCTCAACCGGCGGTTCCAACCTGACGCCCAGGACAAGCCCCTGGTGATGTTAGCGCAGGCTGGTTGCCCGCTCGACGAGTGGAAGCCACTGCTGCTGTCGTGTTCATCCGCCGGACGGGTGCGCTGTTTCCTGCCTACCGGACCTTCTCGCTGCTGGAACAGCTCAAGGGCAGGCTGCATGTGCCGACGGTGCTGTTCTACCCAGGCCACCGGGAGGGGCCGGCGGGACTGCGCTTCATGGGCGAGCTCGACGCCGAGCACAACTACCGACCCAAGATCTTCTGAGATGGACTGCTCTCGATGACCACGCCCCAGACCATCAGAGGCCTCTTCGCCAGGGACATCGACCGGCGGATCGAGGAGGTCATCAAGGTCGACCAGGCCGCGGACGAGATCCTCCGCGAGGAGATCGACGAGTACGTCGTCACCGACGCGATCCGCCGCCACTACACCGATATCTTCGATGCGTACGAGCAGACGCCGAACAAGCCGCACGAGGGGATCGCGGTCTGGGTCTCCGGATTCTTCGGCTCCGGTAAGTCCAGCTTCGCGAAGATGCTCGGCCTGTCGATCGAGGATCGGAAGGTCGCTGGCGATCCTGCCGGCGAGCTGTTCGCGCGGAAGTTCGACAGTGACAACCGAATCCGCACGCTCCTGCGACTGATCAACGAACGGATCCCCACCCACGCGGTCATCTTCGATGTGTCCACGGACCGCGGTATCCGCAGCGGCAACCAGACTCTGACCGAGATCATGTACGGGCTCTTCCTGCAGAGCCTCGGCTACGCAAAGGACCTGGACCTTTCCGAGCTGGAGATCTCGCTCGAGGGCGAAGGCCGGCTCGACCGCTTCGACGAGACGTATCGCGAGATCTTTCGTGGCAAGGAGTGGAACAAGGAGAAGGGGAAGGTCGCCTTCGCCCTGAGCCAGGCGAGCAGGGTCATGCACGACCTGGAGCCCGAGACCTACCCCGAAGCGGACTCCTGGGTGCGTGCTGTGCGAGGCCGGACAGATGTCTCACCCCGCCGGCTCGCGGAGCGCGCGACCGAACTGATGAACCGGCGTAGGCCGGGACGCAGCCTGATGTTCGTCGTGGACGAGGTCGGCCAATTCGTCGCCCGCGACGTCCAGAAGATGTTGGACCTGCAGGCGATCGTGCAGAGCCTCGGGGTTCGCGGGCGTGGCCGCCACTGGCTGGTCATCACCTCGCAGGAGAAACTGACCGATCTGGTCAGCGGCCTGGACAGCAACCGGATCGAGCTGGCCCGCCTCATGGATCGCTTCCCACTGCAGGTGCACCTGGAGCCGTCCGACATCTCCGAGGTGACCAGCCGCCGGGTGCTCGCGAAGAACGCGACCGCCCAGGACAGCCTCGGCACGCTCTTCGACGAGCACCGGGGCCGCCTCGAATCGCTCACCCAGCTGCGCGCCGACATCACGTTGCCCGAGTTGACGCGGGACGCGTTCGTCAGCCTGTACCCGCTGCTGCCCTACCAGATCGACCTCATCATCCAGATCGTCTCCGGCCTGCGTACCCAGGGCGGGGCGAGCCGGCACGTCGGTGGCGCGAACCGGACCATCATCAAGCTCGCCCAGCAACTGTTGATCCACCCGGATGTCAGGCTGGCTGACAGGCCGGTAGGCGATCTGGTGCGCCTCGACCAGGTCTACGACCTGGTCGAGAACAACATCGGCTCGGAAATCAGGGCGAAGATCACCGCCATCGCCCACGAGTTGCGCCACCCCCAGGCGCAGGCCGTAGCCAAGATCATCTGCCTACTCCAATACGTGCGTACCGTTCACCGCACGCAGGAGAACATCGCCGCCGCGTTGCTGCCCGACGTCACGGCCGACTCTCCGCTCGCCTCGGTACGGGAGGCGCTCGTCGAGCTCGTCGAGACACACAAGGTCCGCCTCGGTGACGATGGTTACCGCATCCCGACGCCGGCAGAGGATGACTGGGAGCGGGTGCGCAACGGCATCAGTCCATCGCCAGCCGACACCCACCGCCTCTACGCCGATGTCCTGCGCGCCTTCTGGGAGCCGACGCCGACGTACCGCCTCCAGGATGCACGTGCTTTCAAGGCCGGCCTCGCCGTCTACGGCCGGGAGGTCCTAGACGGCAACTTGGTGTTCCACTTCCACCTAGCCCAGGAAGGCAGAGAGTTCGATGCGGAGGCGACCGAGCTACGGGCCCGCAGCCAGATAGAGAGACAGAAGGTCTTCTGGGTGGTCGCTCTCAGCGATGCCATCGACCGGGAAGCCGTTGAGCTCTTCCGCTCGCAGGAGATGCTCCGCGGCAAGGAACGCGAGGCGCGGGGTGAGGACACGGCAGCGTTGATGGCCGAGGAGCGGCAGCGTCAGCGACGCCACCAAGAGGAGCTGCGCCGCCGGTTGCGGACGGCCTGCCTCGCGGGGCCAGTCTACTTCCGCGGCAACGACCGGACTCCTGGCGACCGCGGCGATGTGCGCCGGGCAGCGGCGGAAATCCTTGAGAAGGCACTCCCCGACGTCTTCGAGCGGTTCAAGGACGCGCCGATCAAGGCCGCCGACGCACGCAAGGGCGTCGAGGCGCTCTTCACTGCGCACGATCTTCGCGGGCTGCCGGGGGTCTTCACCGCCCTCCGGCTGCTTCGCGACGAGCAGGGCAAACCGGTGTTCCAGGTTGACATGGACCCGTTGAAGACAGTCTTCGCCCAGATTGAGGCGCGGACCAGCTACGGGGAGGCCGCGACCGGGCGGTACCTGGCCGAGGAGTTCGCCAAGGAGCCGTTCGGCTGGGAGTTCGAGGTTGTCCGGCTACTCGTCCTGTCCCTGCTGCGAGCGGAGAAGATCGACGCGACGAGCCAGGGCAGGGTCATCGACTCCGCGGTCAGCATCGACGCCCGCGAGACGCTCGACAACAACAACCTCTTTCGTCAGGCGTCCTTCCGACCGCGCAAGGGAATTGATGAGGACGAGCTCGTCGATGCGGTGGGAAACTTCCAGGAGACCTTTGGTGAGGACATCACCGAGGTCAACGAGAGCCGGGTCGCCGAGCAACTGGGCGCCGCGGTCGGGAGGCACGATGATTCCGTCTCGGTAGCCCGCGACCTGCTGGTTCGCCACCAGCTGCCCGGCGAGACGATGCTCGAGGACGCGCTCGGACTGTTCAAAGCAATCATGAACGGCTCGACCGAGAACGCCATCACCACCTTCAACACCAGCTATCGCGCCATCAAGGAGGCAATAGTCCGCGCGGGCGAACTGCGCCAGGCCCTTACGGAGCCGCGGCTGGCCGACCTCGGGCGGGCCCGACGGGCCTTGGAGATCGCCTGGCCACTACTCAGGGACGAGGCCGGCGTTGATCCAGCACTGGAGTCGAGCGCTACCGAACTCGGCGACCTGTTCGCACGGGAGACCTTCTTCCGCGACCTGCCCGCAATTGCCCAGCACTCCCGCACGATCGAGCGTGAGTACGAGCGCCGCTTCGACGACGCACAGCAGGCGCGCGTCGACGCCTACGCGAAGGCGCTCGACCTGCTGACCGCGCAGCCGGGCTGGTTCGAGGTCGACGAAGACGTGCGGGCCGAGATCGCCGCACCGCTCATCGCCGGCGCGAAGCCGCTCCCGTCCGACGCGTCGATCTCTCTGCTCCGCTCGGAGCGGGACGCCTGCGAGACGCGGCTACAGACGGCGATCGAGCGACTGCAGCGGATCATCGAAGGCGACCGGCTAGCGGCCGTCCGTGTCGGGGCGTACTTCAGCGGTGGCATCGAGACCGAGGAGCAGCTCGATGCCGCTTTGTCGGGTCTTCGGGAGGAATGTGCTCGGCTGATCGGGGCCGGCAAGAAGGTCGTGGTCTCATGACCGGCCTGGTGAATCTTGAGGAGCTGGCCAGACGGGAGAACGAGCAGACCGAGTGGAAGGAAAACGTCGCCGACCCTGACAACGTGGTGGCCACCCTGTCCGCCTTCGCCAACGACCTGCAGAACCTCGGCGGCGGCTACGTCGTCTGCGGGGTGCGGGAAGAAAAGGACGAGCACGGCTTTCCGCGGCTGCGTCGGATCGGGCTGACAGCGAACAAATTCAAGGAGATCGAAGGCAGCGTTCTTGGCCTCTGCCGTACGAACGTCTCGCCGCCGATCACCCCCCTCGTAGAGGAGATCGAGACCGACGACCCACGCCTACGGATCCTGGTCTTCCTACAGCCGGCGACGGGCAGCGCGCACACCTTCCGCAAGCGCAACGACGGCGCGAAGCACTACGTCCGGGTGAGCCGGGAAACCCGTGAGGCCCGCAACGGGACACTCAAGGACCTTCTGGTCCGCAAAGGCGCTCTGGAGCCTTGGGACCGCCGGCCGTGCAACGGCGCGATCGAGACCGACCTCGACCTTCTCGCCCTGCGGGAGTTCCTGCAGCGGATGGGCCGATTCTCCGCCGAGCAGGGCGTAGCGCCCTATCTCTCCCCGGATTACCCCTTGAGCACGCTCGTCCCACCGCTGCTGGTGGCCGAGCCGCTGACCGGCGTCCTGCGGCCCCGGAACTTCGCCGTGCTGCTGTTCGGCCGCAATCCTCAGCGGTTCATCCCGGGTGCGGTTACGATGTTCTCGATCTATCCCGGGACTGACCGCTCCGACCGGCACGCGGAACGGCACGAACTGGATGGAAACCTGGTCGAGCAGGCGCTGAGGCTGACCGAATTGCTCGACGTTCAGTCGTACACCGCCTTTGACAAGACGGACCCGAAAGCGCCGAACACGATCAAGTACCCGCCGAGCGCGCTCTACGAGGCACTCGGGAACGCTCTGGCGCATCGGGACTACGAGCTGGTCGACCCGACCCGGCTGACGGTGTTCGTGGACCGGATCGAGGTCTCGTCTCCAGGCCCGCTGCCGACGGGCGTCGACCTTGAGGCACTGCGGGCGGGGAACGCCCCGCCAAAGTGGCGAAACCAGGCCCTCGCCTGGTTCTTCGCCCGCCTACAGCTCGCACAGGGCGAGGGGCAGGGGATCCCGACGATCCTGCGGGCGATGCGGGAGGAGGGCAACCCGCCGCCAGTCTTCGATGCCGATCAGATCCGGGTGGTCGTCACGCTGCCGGCCCACCCGCGGCACGCGATCCTGCGCGACCTGCGAGCCGCCGAGCAGGCGCTGGTCCTCGGCGACCTGGAACGGGCACGGTCGCAGGTCGAGGGCGTGCTGGACCGGGACCCGCTGAACTTCCGTGCCGTCCAGCTTTTCGCCGAGGTCCACCAGGCCAGGCGGGACCCAGCCGCCGTCGCCGTCTGGGCCAGCCCGCGCCTGGACGAACTCGACGGGCTGCCATCGCAGGTGCTGCTGGCCCTCGGCGAGGCCGTCGGGTCGGAGCAGGCCACCGACGAGAGTCGACGCATTGCGATCCACCTGCTTGACCGCGCCGCCACCGGCCGGCTGCAGGAAGACACGGTGCGACGGATCGTTCTGGCGCTGCGGCGGGCAGCCGAGGACGAACGGGCCTTCTCCCTTCTTGACGGGCAGCTGCTGGCCCGCCCGGAGTGGGCGAGCAATCCGCTCATGCTCCAGTTGCGTGGTGACACGCTCAGCGGAATGGCCCGGCGATGCCGTGAGATGGCCAGAAACCCGGAAGCTGCACCGACGACCCGGGCCCGGGCATGGCAGGAGTTCCACTCCTACCTCGACCGCGCGGAACATGACCTGCGCGCCGCGCTCGTTCTCAGCGTCGACGCGCGCCTGCGCGAGCAGCTCACGGCCAGCGTCGCCGTCGTGGACCGGCTACGCCGGGAGGAGCGACCGCCCGAGGGCACGGAGCCGGGCGCTACCAGTGGGGACAAGGGGTAGTCGAGGGTGGACAAGCAGACACGGGGCGCCATCGAATCGGCGACGTGCCGGGCGCGCCGGCTTCTGGAAGAGGACTTCGCCTTTCAGCTCGATGGCCAGTTCGACATCCGCCGCGACGCCGTGGCCGAGGCACCCGGCGCGCACCTGAACCCGCGGCAGGTCTTCCAGCGGGAGCGGATCATGGCGGCGCTGGGCCACAAGCAGGCGGCCGGCATGTCGGCCGCCGACGCGGTCACGGATTATGTCCGTGACGCCGCCTTCACCACCCTCAACCGGTTCGTCGCGCTCAAGATGCTGGAGCGACGCGGCC
>NZ_CDWTMG010000158.1:0-487 GCF_977945845.1 Frankia sp. CcMO1 | reverse complement strand
TAGTACTCCAGTGACAGTGATCCTTACGTGGTCGCGGCCCGCATGACGTCCGCCTGGTTGGCTCGGATCCGGGTTTGGAAGTGGTAGTGGCGGGCGCGTGCCTGGTGGCTACGGCGCCAGTCCGACCACCAGGTGATCATCGCTGCTGGGATAGCAGCCTGTCCGAACAGGGCGAGGACGTGCCGGATTTCGTTGAGACTGAACGGGATCATCCCGGTTCCGGCTGGTTCCGGCTGCTCGGGGATCGCGAGGCCACGGCCGTCACGCTGGTAGCCCACCGCCCTCGTCGCCGGAGGGCGCTGCGGCGGGTTCTGCTCGCGGGTCTTCGCCGCGGTGACCGCAAGCCAGGAATGAGCGAGCATCGCCAGGGTGATGTGACGATACCAGGCGTGGTACATACGGACCTGGAAATGGTCGAGACCGACCTCGTTCTTCGCCGCCTGAAAACATTCCTCGATTCCCCACCGGCGTCCCGCGACCGTGACCA
>NZ_CDWTMG010000157.1:0-11166 GCF_977945845.1 Frankia sp. CcMO1 | reverse complement strand
GAAGCGACAGTCACCATCGCCGCGATCAACGAATGGCTGCCCCGACGAACTTCCCAATCAGGCCCTAGAACCCGCCCTGGAGGAAAATGTTTACCTGATGCGAAATAACGATCTGCCGGCCGGCGTTGCCCTCACTGGAGGTGCACGTATGACCCTGCAGATGGAGAAGGTAGCCGGTTCGGCATCGAAGGCGGCAGGTGGCACGTTCGCCGCCCTGCGGGTGCCGAACTTCCGGCTCTTCCTCGGCGGCCAGATCGTTTCGCTCTGCGGGACATGGATGCAGACCATCGCCCTCGGCTGGCTGGTCCTCTCGCTCGGCGCCTCCGGCACGGCGCTCGGCCTCGTCACCGCCGCCCAGTTCCTGCCGGTGCTGTTCTTCGGGCCCTACGGCGGTCTGCTCGCCGACCGGACGGACCGGCGCCGCCTGCTGATCTGCACGCAGGTGGGTTCCGGGCTCGCCGCGCTGGCTCTGGGCATCCTCGACCTCACCGGTACGGCCCAGCTCTGGATGGTCGGGGTGGCCGCCGCACTCATCGGCCTGTGCAACGCCGTCGACAACCCGGCCCGGCAGAGCTTTGTCCAGGAGATGGTCGGGCCGGAGCACCTTCCGAACGCGGTCACCCTGAACTCGGTCGCGATAAACGCGGCGCGCATCGTCGGCCCGGCGATCGCCGGCGTCGTCATCGTGCTCGCGGGCACCGCCGGCTGTTTCCTCATCAACGCGGCCTCCTTCGGCGCGGTCCTGTTCGCCCTGCACCGCCTGGACATCTCAGCGCTGTACGATCATCCGCCGATACACCGGGCGCCGGGGCAGCTGCGGGCCGGCTTCGCCTACGTGCGCCGCACGCCGGCGCTGCGCGTACCGTTGGTCATGATGGTGGTGATCGGCACGCTGTCCTACGAGTTCCAGGTCGTGCTGCCGCTCCTGGCCCGGGAGACCTTCGGGGGCACCGCGGCCACGTACAGCCTGATGACCTCGGCCATGGGAGCGGGCGCGGTCGTCGGCGGCCTGCTGGTCGCCCGCCGCCGCCGGATCGGGCCCCGGGCCCTGAGCCTGACCGCGATGACCTTCGGTCTCATCCTGCTGCTCGCCGCCGCCGCGCCGACGCTGCCGCTCGAGATCGCGACGATGGTGCTGCTGGGCGCGACGAGCGTCGCCTTCATCTCGACCGGGAACGCCACGGTCCAGCTCTCGGCCGACCCGGCGATGCGCGGGCGGGTGATGGCGCTGTGGTCGGTCGCGTTCCTCGGCACGACGCCGGTCGGCGGCCCGATCGCCGGCTGGGTCGCCCAGGCCTTCGGCGCGCGCGCTGGGTTGCTCCTGGCCGCGGGCGCGGCCATCGGCGCGGCGTTGTACGCCTTCGGCTCCCTTCGGACCAAGACCGTGAAGGGCAAGACCGTGCAGGGCACACGTCCGGACCCGGGTCGGCTCAGTCCGATCCGGCCGCGGGTGCCGCCTCGGCGGGGCTGACGGCCGCCCGGCCGAGGTCGGGGAGTGTGTGCAGCTCATGGGTCTGCCCACGATGAGCCTGGACCGCGTTGGAGTGATAGCTCTCGGCGACAGCAAGGAAGTCGGGCTCGTGGTAACGGCGGCCGTCGACGGTGGGACCGAGGTGCCCCTCCATAATGGCCTCCACATCCTCACCGGTGATCGTCTTGTGGGTCTCCAGTGCGTGGGTGAGGGCCAGGATCTCCCGCCGGTTCGCGGCGAGCACCTTCTCGGTACGGGCGTAGAGCTCCCGAAGTTTGCCCTCGACCTGCTCGCCGAACGGCCGGTCGGCGTCGATGGAGGCGTTACCCATCTCCTGTTCCAGCATGGACAGGCGCGAGGCCAGAGTCTCCCCCATCGCCGCCGAGGAGATGAAGTTGGCCACGAGCAGGGTCGCGCTGCGCAGGTCGCCGCCGACACCGACGGTGTTGTCCCCCTCGAAGAACATCCGTTCGCCGACGAGCGAGGCGAGGGAGACCATCACCTGCACCTCGATCTCGGACTTCCACATGAACATGCGGTCCTCGACCGCGACGTGCGCCACGAACCCGCCGACGCCGCCGCGGCGTTCGATGGTGGCGAGGTCGATCACCCGCCCGCGCTGCATCCGGTAGGCGACGACGGCGTGGCACGCCTCGTGCAGGGCGATGCTGTGCCGCTCCCGGTCGATGTGCTCGTGGTCGTCGGCGAGGCCGTATTCCTTGATCACCCTGGCCTGGAGCATGTCCTGCCAGGTGATGACCTCCCGGCCGTCCTTCACCGCCTGGACCAGAGCCTCGTTGACGGTGTCCTTGATGGTCGCCCCGGTGGCCTCCGGGCTCATGATGGCCAGCCGGTCGATCTGATCCGGCGTGAGCTCGTGGCACACCTTCGACAGATAGCCCTCGAAGGTGCGGATCCGGCCCTCCTTACTGGGATAGCCCACCTTGTACTGCCGGTCGATGCGGCCGGGGCGCAGCAGTGCCTCGTCGAGCGACTGCGGCATGTTCGTCGCCATCATGACGAGGATGCGGTACTTGGGCGGTGGCTTGGGCCGCATGCCCAACGTCCGGCGCACCACCCGGTTGAGGAAGCCCCGCGGCTTCTTCAGGCCGGACATCTCGGTGAGCAGCGCCTGCAGGGTGCCGTCGAAACCACCGCCCCCGCCCCCGCCCACCACAAACTGCTCACGGGTGATCTCCGCGCGGGCCGCCCCGCTCAGGTAGGACAGGCCGTTGCACAGGTCCCCCGGAGCGGCCTCGCCCACCGATCCGGGGAACCCCGAACGGGCGAACCACGACCGGGCGCCGGTTCCGGCCCCGCGGCCGAATCCCCCGGCGAGCTGACCCCGGCTCCCCAGCGTGTCGGCCTCGTCGAAGAAGACGATCACCCCGCCATAACGCAGGGAGAGCTTGCGCAGCTTGCGGAACAGCGATTTCACCTTGAGGATGCCGACCCCAATGAACATCGCCTGGAAGGCACCCGGGTCGACGAACACAAAGGGCTTCCCGGTCTCTCCCGCGACCGCCTCGGCGATGAGCGTCTTGCCGGTGCCCGGCGGCCCCCAGAGCAGGATGCCGCCGGGAACATGACCACCCCGGCTCTCGATCTCCTCCGGCCGTTCCAGGTAGAAAACGTTCTCCTTCACCCGGCTGACGACGTGGTCCTGCCCCCACACGTCGGCGAAGCGGGTGGTGATGTCCTCGGGGAAGTAGACGTCGACGCCGCCCTTGGACAGGAACCAGAACATCACGACGAACTGGCCGACGACGAGGACCATGAGCAGGACGATCTGCAGAACCGCCGGGATGGCCTTCCAGACGGCGCCGGGGGCGTTCACCATCGCGTCGAAGACCGAGGTGTCGGCCAGGCGGGCGTAGACGAACAGGACGAGCGCGGCCCCGACGATCCACTTCAGCGCACGGCTGACCCGGTACCGGTTCCAGTCGTTGAGCCGCAGGAGCCGACGCTCGGCCTGCCCGAAGACCCGATCGGTCCAGAAGACGTAGTAGCCCGACCACCGTTCGCCCAGGAACATGTGGAGCTGGTGCACCAGTTCCACGCCCAGCAGGGCCAGGATCCACCAACTGTTCCTGGCCTGGATGCGGATCGAGTCGGCCCACGTCATCAACGGGTTGCCGGACACGTCGGCCGCCACGACGAAGACGAAGACCGCCCCGAGCAGGAGCAGGAACTTCACCCGGTCCCAGAAGGCGAGGGGACGGCGGCGTGGCTTGCCGGCGGTCACGCTCGCCGGTTCCGCCTCCGTATCCGTGCCACCGGGGCCGGGACCGGCCGGACCGGCGGCATTCGGCTTCGGGTCCCCGCCGTCGGCGGTCCCACCTGCCTGGTCTCTCACGCCCATGGCTACTGACCTCGGTCCGTCGGCTCGATCGTGAAGGACTTGGCGACATCGCCGATCTGCTGACCATGCGTGGCGTAACACAGCGACGAACACGCGAGGATCAGCTGGTAGAGCACTCGCTGACCATTGTCGAGCAGGCTCGTCTGATCAATAGTGACCAGTCCGGCCTGGGTCTGCACCTGGTAAACGAGGTGCACCCCGTGCACACCGTCCTTCTTGTGCACAACCTCGTCCGCGAGTAGCAGGAAGTTCGGCGTCAGCCGCGCACCGTAGGGGTTCTGCCGCACGGCCTGCTCCTGCGCGGCCACCGCGTCGTCGACGGAGAGGACGAAGTTGCGCAGATCGTTGGTGGAGACCGCGTTGGCCTCCTCCGGGAGCAGGTGGCGAACCTGGACGAACCCCTTCGGCTGCGTTGCGTCCGGCACGAGGAGCCGGGTGTTGTCGAACCGCTGGGCCGCGTCGATGCCGACGACCCATTCCCGCGGTATGAGACCGCGCAGCATCTCGGGGCTGACGTTGCGAGCGTCGATCCCGAAAAGCGCAGGCCCGGGCATCTCCTGGTGATTCCACCCGGTCGGGACGCGCACAAACGCGCCGTCCTTCTTGTTGGTTACGTATTCGTAACTCGGCGAGCCGCAGGCAGCGGCGGCGAGGAACACCGAGACGATTACGCTGAGCATCAGCAGGGTGCCAGGGGCGGACTTTCGGCGCGGACGTGTCATCCGACGTCGAGCCTCCACGGCGAACCTCCAGCTTCGCGAGGTTGAACACATGGTGCGGCGCCGGGCCATGGTCCTTTGCTTTCCTTCGAAAAGTGTGACTCAGGACGGGGTCGACATACGCAACCTTCGCTAAAAAGAGAGAAAGTACATACCCTCCGCTGTCGAATGCTCCGGGTGCCCGACGCCGCCCCGGCACACCGAACCCCGACTCGGTGACCGCAGGAGTCAAGGCGGTCACAATAAGTCATGATCCGCCTGCTGGGCAACACGAACGCCGACATCGAGGTGGACGCCGCTGCCCGGCCTCGGATCGGCCTGTGCGGCATACCCCGATCCCCCGCTGGTCGAACCAACGTCCCCGGCATGCCGCACGCCTCCTCCAGGTCGGGCCCCAGGCCGGGCCCCGGGTCGGGTGAAACACCATCCCGGGTGAGGCACCCTGGCCGCACTCGGGCGGTGCGGCCAGGGTCGGGCCGAACGCGGCATCCCAGGCACACTGTCGGTATAGCGCACTATCGGCATGGTCGTAAGGTTCCCGCGCTTCGTCCCGCGCGGCGGCACCTCATCGGCGGACTGACGGTGGTCGCGGTGTTCGTCCTGGTGGGGCTGGCCGCCTGAAACCCGGTCGCGGCCCTGCCAGCGCTCGCCGCGATCATCATACTCGGCGTGATCGACTGGGTCGTCGTGACGGCCTCCCCCACCTCCGGCGACCTGCCCTCCGGACCTGCCGCCTTCGCCGGGGACGAACCTGGCTGGGAGGGCGGGATGGACACACCGACGCAGGTACTGCCGAGGCTGACCTTCGGATATGCGCGGGCGTCGGCGCGTGGCGAGGAGTACGCGGAGCCGGACCAGGACGCGGTGCACACCATGGCGATCGACATGCGCGGCTACCTCGACGAGGCGGGTCCGGGCCGGATGGGCTGAGCGGACCCGGTCCCCGCCCGCGCCCGCGCCAGGAGGCCGAGCACGGCCGACGTCGCCGCGCGCGCCGCCGCGGCCTCCCGCTCACCATCCGTACCCCCCTCGCCGGCACCCTCGCCCTCGCCGGCACCCTCGCCTTCGCCATCCTCACCGTGGGCACCGCCCGCGTTCCGGCCGGCGGCCAGACCGACCAGGAACGCGGTGAGTGGCGCCGCGGGACGCGCGACCCCGTGGGCGACGTCGCGCGCGAGATCGAGGACGGCGCCCACGTCGATCCGTGCCGCGTCGAGGCCGAGCTCGGCGCAGACGTCCGACACCCACTGCGCCAGGACGTCCCGCTCCAGGAGGTTCTTGTCCAGGACGTTCTTGTCCAGGACGTTGCCGGCACCCGAGCCGACAGCTGCGGCGGGCAGCGGGCGATGACGTCCGGCCTCCGGGGGCGGCGGGCCCACCGAAGCCCGATGCTCGGACCGCGACTGGTGCTCAGGCTGCTGGTCATCGGCGGAGGTCATAGGTCCATCGTGCCGGGCCGGGCCACGCTCGCCCACCGCGGCCCAGCGGCGGGCCCGCGCCACATCCGCCGGTTCGTCGCAGTCGAGGCAGGTCTGGGCGGCCGCCTGGACCGCGGTCACCGGACGGTCGGCGAACAGGTCGCGCACCGGGCGCCCGATCGGATCCGCGGGTAGCGCCGCCCACAACGAGGCCGTCCGCCACACCGCGGCCAGAAACTGCCGGCGGCCGTCCGGGTCGACCAGCAGCGCGGCCTGCGCCGCGGGATCCTCGACCCCGCGGCGCAGCAGCGCGATCTCCCGGCCGGTCAGGAACGGCAGGTCGGCGGCGAGGACGGCGACGAACGGTGTGGTGATCTCGACAAGGCCGGCGGCGATCGCCGCGACCGGTCCCCCGCCGGGCGGATCCTCCCGACACCAGCGCACCCGATCAGGCGGAACCGGATCGACGGCCAGGTCGCGCCGGGGACCGACGATGACCACCCGTTCGGCGTCCGGCACCGCGGACAGCACCCGGTCGAGCAGAGTGGAACCGCCGACCAGCACCGCCGTCTTGTCCCGGCCGCCGAGCCGGCGCGCCCCACCCCCGGCCAGCACCAGGGCACTCCAACCCACGGGGGCACCGGCATGCGACCCGGACCGGGCCACCGTCATCCGCCGATCGCGGACATCGGCCGGTCCGGCTGCCGAAAGGTCGGTTCGTCGATGCCGTGCCCCGCCTTCTTGCCCCGCACGGCCGCCCGCCACAGAGCCGCGAGCCGCTCGTCGTCCGCGCCGGCACGCATGGGGGTCCGCAGATCGCTCTCCCGCCGGGCGAACAGACAGTCACGCACCTGGCCGTCGGCGGTCAGCCGGACCCGGTCACAGGCCGCGCAGAACGGCGCCGACACCGAGGCGATCACCCCCACCCGCCCAGGCCCACCGTTCACCTCGAACAGCTCGGCGGGCGCACTGCCGCGGCCTGGCAGCGGCGTGAGGGTGAACTCCGCCCGCAGGCAGGCAAGAATCTCGCCGGCCGTCACCATCGTGTCCCGACGCCACGCGTGCTGCGCGTCCAGCGGCATCTGCTCGATGAATCGCAGCTCGTAGCCCTCCCGCAGACACCAGCGCAGCAACCGGGGGGCTTCGTCGTCGTTGACGCCCCGGGCGAGGACGCTGTTGACCTTGACCGGGGTGAGCCCGCTCGCGGCGGCGGCGGACAGTCCGGCCAGCACGTCGCCGAGCCGCTCCCGGTGGGTGATCCGGACGAACCGGTCCGCGTCCAGCGTGTCCAGGGAGACGTTGATCCGGTCCAGACCGGCGGCCCGCAGCGGGCCCGCCAGGCGGGTCAGGATCAGGCCGTTCGTGGTGACGGACAGTTCGGGCCGCGGCCGCAGGGCCGCGAGCCGCGCCACCAGCTCCACCAGACCCGGACGCAGCGTGGGCTCACCGCCGGTAAGGCGGACCTCGGTCACGCCGAGCCGTCCAACCGCGACGCCGACCAGCCGGACTACCTCGTCGTCGGTCAGCATCCGCTCGCCGGGGAGCCACGCGAGCCCCTCGGCCGGCATGCAATAGGTACACCGGAGGTTGCAGCGGTCCGTCAACGACACCCGCAGGTCCGTCGCGATGCGACCATGGGTGTCAGTGAGGCTCGTTCCTCCAGGGTAAGAGCCGTTCGTCTGAGTCGCGGCTCGTCCCGAGCCGGGCCACGCGGCGGCGGGCTCACCGGCGGGACGCGATCGGGACGAAGAGGCCACGACGTGGGCAGTCGGACCGTGGCCGCCCCGATCGCCTGCGAGACTACGACTCGTGCGGTCGACGGACGTCCGCGGTCGCTGGGCAGCGGTTCGGCCCACGACACCGCGGCGGCACCGGCGGCAGGGCCGGCAGGGTCGGCAGGGTCAGAACATCGGTAGGGGAGGGCTCGGCGATGCAGGTCTTCGGGGTTGACGTCGGCGGAAGCGGGATCAAGGGCGCTCCGGTCAACGTCGAGGACGGGTCGCTGGCCGCGCCCAGGTTCCGGCTGGCGACTCCGCAGCCGGCCGAGCCCGCCGCAGTGGCCGCGACCGTGGCGGAGGTGGTCAGCCGCTTCGGCTGGTCGGGACCGGTGGGAGCCACCCTCCCCGCAGTGGTCAAGAACGGGGTGGCGCTCACGGCGGCGAACATCGCCCCGTCCTGGATCGACACCGATGTGGTCTCCCTGTTCGCCGAGGCGCTGAGCGGGTCGGCCGCCGCGACGGGCCCGGTGGACATCACCGTGGTGAACGACGCGGACGCGGCGGGCATCGGCGAGATGGCCTTCGGCGCCGGGCGCGACACCACCGGCCTGGTCGTCGTGACGACGTTCGGAACCGGGATCGGTACCGCGCTGTTCCTCCACGGCCAGCTCGTGCCCAACACCGAACTCGGCCACCTGGAGATCTCCGGACACGACGCGGAGACCAGGGCGTCCGATGCGGCCCGGGAACGCGAGGGCCTCTCCTGGGAGAAGTGGGCCAAGCGGGTGACCAGGTACCTCAACACCCTCGAGGCGCTGCTCTGGCCCGACCTCATCATCATCGGTGGTGGGGTGAGCAAGAGAGCGGACAAATACCTCGACCAGCTCGAGGTGCGTACCCGAGTGGTCCCCGCGCAGCTCCAGAACGAGGCGGGCATTGTCGGCGCCGCCATCTCCGGCCTGGTCGACCAGAACCGGCCCCGACCGGCTGCCCGGCCCGCCCGCCGCCGAGGTCCCGCGACCCGCCCCCCGGGCGGCAGGCGACCATAATCCACCGGTCGCGAGTCCACTCGTCCCGGATCCGGACGTTCCAGATCCGGACGTTGCGGATCCGGACGTTGCGGGACTGCCCGAACAGGCCCAACACGGTCAGACTGTGCGTGTCGCCCGCCGCCACGCCCGCGACCGACGCCATCAATGGCAGGCTGTCAGCTACCGGGATGCACAGGCTGAAGGCGGGTTGACGCATCATGTTGACATCCGCTCCCAGGCGCGTCCGGCGCAACGGTCCGCCCGCCGCGGCACGGCGACAAGCGGTACGGCTTCGACGGAGGAGGAGGCGCCATGCGCGAGCTGCGGGCGGTCGCACTCAGCGAGGACGGCGGCTACCTCGTGCTCACCGACGCGAACGGCAGGACGGACGGCGAGCAGTTCCGGGTGCCCGTGGACGACCGGCTGCGCGCGGCCCTGCGCGGTGTGCGTCGTAGCGAGGTGCGTACCGAGAGCGCGCTTACCCCACGGGAGATCCAGGCCAGGCTGCGCGCCGGGGAGACCGCGGCGGAGGTGGCCAGGGCCGCCGGGATCCCGGTGGAACGGGTGGATCGCTATGAGGGTCCCGTCCTCGCCGAACGTGCCAGGGTCGTGCAGGAGGCGCGGGCCGCGCTGCTCCCCAAGGATCCGGGGGGCGTGCCGGGACGGCCGTTGGGCGAGGCCGTCGACGCGCGGCTGATGGGAGCCCAGGACAATCCGGCCGCGGCGCAGTGGGACGCGTGGCGCCGCGTCGACGGCATCTGGCTCGTCCAGCTCACCTCGGAAAGCCGCTGCGCCCGCTGGACGTGGGATCCGGTGGTGCGCCGGGTGCGCCCGCATGACGACGCGGCCCGCACCCTCGTGGCGCCGGAGACGGCGGAGCAGCCGGCGCCGGTGCCCGCACCGTCATCTCTACCGTCATCCGTACCATCATCGTCGGCGGCGCTGCGGGCGGCGGGACCGGCGCTCACCCTTGTGCACGACCAGGGCATCCCCGCCATTCCGGTCAATCCCGCCATTCCGGTCCAGCCGATGGTCGCCGCGGTGCCGGAACCGGGCCCGCCGCCGGGAACACCGGCTCCGCAGCACAGCCTCCCCGAGCGGCAATACCCTCTGCCCGCGGCGCTGCCCTCCCACCCGGCCGCGTCGTATCCCGGGGACACCGCGGGCGGTGGAATCGCGCCCGAGTCGCCCGCCCGTCCGGAGGCGATCCAGGCGGCCGAACCGCAACCCGTGGTCGCGGACACCCGATCCGTGACCCCATGGTCCGTACCTGCCCGGTCCGCGGACCCCACGGCCCCGGGAGACCCGCGGTCGGCGGAGCGGAAGGCCGCCCGGGCCGAGGACGCCGAGTCCCTGGACCGTCCCGTCCGGCCCGAACCGATCCGCGGCGAGGTCTCTCGCCGGACGGCCGCGACGGGGCGAGGCGTTCCCGGCGGCCGCCCCAGGGTGGGGTCCGCGTCCGGGACCGGGCGATCAGGAGTGAATTCCCGGGCGGCCGTCGCGCCGGCCGGTCCGCAGCCCGTGACATCCGCCACGTCTCCCACCGGGACAGCCGCCAAGCCGTCGGTCCCGGGCTCGGCGCAGGTACCTCCCGTCGCCGCCGTGGAGCGGGGCGGGACAGCCCCCGCCGAACCGGAGCCGTCAGCCCCAGCCGCCGGTACAGCAGCGCGATCCGCTCCCGCCGAACCGGCCGCGGCAGCGGGCACCGATGCCGCCGCAGCCGCCGTGACCTCGGCACCAGCCGCCCGCGCCGCCGGATCCGGCACAGGTTCCACGCCCGGGGCGCGCCGCACGGCGGCTCGGCGGGAAGCCTCCGCCAAGGCTCCCTCCGCGCAGACGGAGGAGGCGGCGCCGGACGGGACCGACGAGACGACCGTAGACACATCGAACGCCTCCGCTGCGTCACGGGCACGTCCGAGTAACACCACCCGTGGGAGCGAACGTCCGGCAGGCGGTCGACGCGGACGCAAGTCAGTGCCAGCATGGGACGACATCGTCTTCGGCGCCCGACGTCCCTGATCAGACGACCGGGCGCCCGGGACGGGTACCCGTCCGTGGTATGGAGGACCACGGACACCACGCCGCTCTGGATGCAACGACGCCGCGAGAGCCGGCTGTGAGTAAACCGTCACATGGTCAGCTGGAACGTCTGACCGCCTAACACAGTTGGAGTAGATGTGACAGGGACTACCACTAAGCCGACGCTGACCAATCTTGATCGTTGCGACCGGTGCGGTGCCCAGGCCTACGTGCGGGTCGTGCTGCCCGGGGGCGGCGATCTCCTGTTCTGCCGACACCACGCGAAGTCGCACGACTCGAAGCTGCGTGAGATGGCTGTTGAGTATCACGACGAGACCGACAAACTCAGCGTGTCCTGAGCTCGGCCGCCCAGGCACACCAAAAGGGACACATCGCGATCTAGGGCCTGTTTGGGAAGTTCGTCGGGG
>NZ_CDWTMG010000156.1:0-11295 GCF_977945845.1 Frankia sp. CcMO1 | reverse complement strand
TCAAGGCCACCCGACCAGGCTCAGGCCGGGACGGGGGCGGTCCGGCATGCGTCGATAAAGGTGATCAGTTCATTCACCCGGTCGGACCGGGCGTCGACGGCGCGGTTCACGACCCGGATGAGGTGAGCGTAGGCGTCCGTGTGGTCGTAGTGGGCGACTTCCCTGATCCGCAGTGCCCATCGCCAGTAGCCGCGGATGGTGTCGGCCAGTGGCATCCGGAAGGTCGCAATGACCTCGCGGATTGGCTCCACCACGGCGTCGCCCTCCCGGCGCAGGTACCGCTCGACCACATCCGCCATGAACGCGAAGTGGCGCGACTCGTCGCGGGCGAGTCGGGTGAGGACGTCGGCCAGGACCGGATCGCCGGCCACGGTGCGTAGCTGCTGATAATAGAGCTGCGTCGCCTTCTCCTGCACGAGTGCGTAGGCGAACAACGAGACCGCGTGGTCAAGTGGCAGATCGAATTTCTTGCGGCCCTCGGCCGCCAGTTCCCGACGCAGTTCCTCCGGTTCGGCGATACCGGCGGCGACCTGGTAGCGGAACAGGGCCCGGGCGTGGCTGTCCTCTTCCTGGGCCCACCGTACCGTGAAATGGTAGAGCTCACGGTTATGGATAAAGGTTTCCAGGTCAACGTCGGAGTTGAGCGGGAACGCACGCTCGTAGAGGCCGAAATAGCCGGGGAGATGGTCCTCGATCAGGGTGATGAAGCGGACCGCTGAGCGATGGCCTTCGGTGAGCCGGTCGGCCTCGGCCTCGTCCCACTGGAAGGCCGATTCGACGTCCCACCGGCGGGCGGCGGACCCGGCAGAATGAAACGCGGTGACCGCCGCCGCCAGGTCGGAGGCGGGCAGCAGCGGCAGCACCGGACGGGTAAAAGGGCCGTCGGACCGGGCAGGGCGGCGTTGCCCCGCTTCCGGAGCAGAGGTATATGATATAACGGTGTTCGATACGGTCACGATGATTCTCCTGTTGTCAGACCGCCGCCGTCTCGAGCGCCGCAAGCACGATACGGACGACGTCGTTGATGGAGCTCAGGGTGAAGACGTCCTCGATATCGTACGTGCGCTCTATGCGGGAGATCATGACCAGGACCTTCACCGAGTCCGCGCCTTCGACGGCCCGCAGGTCGAGGTCGGGAGTGAGCGCGTCGGCTGGCATCCCGAGCTCGCGAGCAAGGATGGCGGTGACAGTACTGACAATCTCGGCGCGGGAGGGTGTCATCATGACTCCTTCAGTCATTCGCCGTGTCGGTTGAGGCGCGTGAGAGGGACTATTCAGCCCTGGCCGCCGGCGGCCTGGGCCGCGGTGATGGCTTCCGCGACGCGGTCGAACTCGTCCGGTCGCAGGTCCAGGCGTTGCCGCGCGATGTTCATCGATGTCGGACGGTAGGTCGCGCTCGCCGCAGCCACCAGACTGCCCGCGGCGTCGAGGATCTCGGCCTCGGCACGCACCAGGCCGCCCGCGCCCGTCGGGTTGGAGACCGGCTCAGCCGCGTCGGCCTGTAGGCGGGCGACGCACTGGTAGTCGGTGTTCACCCGCATCGCGGTGACGTACCGCAGCCGCATACCGGTAGTGAAGGAGGTGAGGCCTGTTCGCAGAACGATCAGGTTTCCCATGGTTTCGTCGCAGATGACTCCGATGAGACCGCCGTGCACGACCCCCGGGTACGACTCGTGAGTGCGGTCCAGCCTGAAGCGGGTGGCGATCCCGTCGGGACGGAAGGCGAAGCGGAGGCGCAGGCCGTTTGCATTGTGCGGTGAGCAGCCGAAGCAGCGGTAGCTCTCCAGGACCGCCCAGGGCACCGGCAGGTATTCCTCGTCGGCCGAGAATTGGGAGGGAGCGGTCGGGTGAATGTGCATCGGTTCCTCCGGCAGGGAATCGGTCACGGCGCGCCCCTGCCGACGGCGTCGCACGTGATCCGGGGCGCCGCCGTCGTCGCGCGTCGCCCCCGCATCCGATCGGGTCTGGAACGACGTTCTCAGATTCGACGCATCAGGCCACTATTTCGGCCATCGCGTGGCGGATGCCGGAGTTCCGGCTCAGGTCCCGGCCGACCGCTGTTCCGAGCATGCGCCGGAGCTTGGCCTGGAGCTTTTCCAGCGCATCCGGCGGAGAGAACTGGAGATAGACATCGATCACGTCGTCGACGGTCTCGTGCCCCCGCATCTCCTCGACGCGCTGATGCTTGTAGACACCGACCGGGTGGTTGAGCCGCGGGCTCGTAACGTAGAAATGAATCCTTTCCAGGACTGACCTCAGCTCGTGCGGGTGGAGTTCCAGGCGACGCTTCAAGTAGAAGAGGAACTCGCGGGCGTGCCCTGCTTCGTCGCGGCTCGCGCGGAGAAACAGGTCGGCCAACACGGGCTCCTCCACCCACTCCGACATCGCCCGGTAGACCGTGTTAACGATGATCTCGGAGATCACGTTCGTGGTCAGGGTCGCACTCGGCGTGATACCGGCTTCGTACGGCTCACGCAGAGCCTCGATCTTGTCCTGGTCGACATGGACGCCCACCGCCTTGAGCCAAGCACGGAAGGCGTAGTGATGCTGAAGCTCCTGGTAGGCCCAGATGGCCACGAAGGCCGAGCAGTCGTAGTCGTCGTGGAACTCGCTGAGAAAACCGTGCAGCCCGGGGAGAGACGTCGCCTCGCCCATGACAACGCCCTTGACAAGCGAGATGTAAACGGGATGAACGAGGTCACGCCGGACGTTTTCCAGCCCGAGGTCGGAAACCTTCCACTGGAGGCGCTCGTAGTGCTGGAAAACATCGAAGCTATGGGACTTGTCAGCGGTGGCGGTCGGCATGGATGGACTCCTTCTGAGCTTCCCTCGCAGGCCTTTGCCGCTCTACCATGGGTTGCCTGACAGATCATTACAACCCTGATATCACACGCCAATCGAACCATTCCGATCAGCTATCGCGAAAGCGCTTACCGCCGCCCAGCGTTCACGAGCCCTTCATCGTTCACGAGTCCTTCATCGGACCTGGTAGAACACGGTTGTCACGTACTGGTCGAAATCGTTCACTCGGAGCGTGAGCCGAAGTTGCCATTCACCGGGCAACGGCGCCCGGATCCCGTCGCTCCGCGCATGGCCCGGCGCGGCCAGGCTCAGCGGAACAGCGAAGGGGCCGAGATCGGCGGCCGGCAACGACAACGCCGCACTGGCCTCCACCAGTTTCTGCGGTTTGCCGCTCGGGCCCGTGGCGTGGACGTCCAGGGTCTGGGCGCCCACCCGCGTCGGTGAGACCCGCACCTTCACCGTCATCGGACCCGCGAAGGTGGTGTCGGAGAACGGCGGTGAATAGCTGGTACGTCCCGGTACCATGTTCACCAACCCAGCCGTGATCCCCAGCACGACAGCCCCGGCCACGATTTCCGCCATGACACCCCGCCGCAGCCCGGCAAGCAGAACGGTATCCGGCGAGCGGTCCGGCCGGCCGGCCGGCTGATCTCTGTTCGTTCTGTACTGCCGGCGGACCCACTGCCGCGCCAGAGCGCCGGGAGCGATCATTCCAAGGACCAGCCACACCTTGTACACCAGCAGTCGACCATAGCTGGTATCAATCAGGGCCCGTGGCGGGCCGACCTCACGCCAGCCCTGGAAGACCCCGCTGACCATCACGGCGGCAACGGCCACAACCGCGATCTTCGACCACCGGGGAAGGACCTCCGCCGGCTCGGTGGCCGATGCGCGGCGCACCAGGAAACCGGCAATCATCACCAGACCACCGATCCACACCGACATGGCGATCACATGCACCGTCGTGCTGGTGGTAGCCAGCCAAGCCAGGTCGCCGGCACTGGCATGACCGATCATGGCAAGCGTCACGGCCACCACGACACCGAGACCGGCGAGCTCCCCGTTTCCCCGCAGATCCACCGACCCGGTTCGCAACAGCCGCCGCACGAGAGGCACCATCAAAGCAAGAGCGAGCAGACGGATCAGCAGCAGGTGGCCGAACCGATCCGCCAGGGTGGTCGACAGAACCGACCACTGCCCGAGTCCCCCGAGGCCGAGCCCGGCAGCGTAGGGGCCCTGCAGCAGCAGCTGCGCGAAGGCCGCAAAAACGGATAATCCCCACGCTGCCATCAACAGCCGGCCGCGGCCGGCCGCACGAAGACCTGTCGGCCAGAGCACTATCAGAAAGAAACAGACGCCCAGTAACAGGGCCGTCGCGGCGTATCCGAGAAATCTCGCCACGGCAAAGACGACGCCCACCGTCGAGGAGCCCGATGTGCCGGAGGCCGCCGCGGCGGCGGCCTCCGGCGGCCCGCCCACACCGAAGGCGAGCGCACCGGAAACAGGATGGCTATCCGCCGAGATGACACGCCAGCTCGCCACGTACGTGCCGTTCGGCAGCCCCGGCCGGAGCGCGACCGTCGCCTGCGAGGCCTTGGGACCAGATCCGGCACGATCATCATCGACCCGCCTACCCGCGGAATCGAGCACCCGGATCGAATCGCGCGAGACCCGCACCGACTCGCTGTAGTCAAGGGTTACCCGTGCGGGTGCGACGTCGAGTGCCGCGCCGTCCACGGGGTCGCTACCCGTCAAAAGGGCATGCGCCGACGCCGACGGGACCCCGAGGCCGAGACCGATGGAGGTGGTGGCCATGACCAGGAACGTCACGGCCACCACCAGGATGCGGCGCACGACGGTTAGGCGCGCCGCCGCAAAGAGATCAGCGCGAATCCACCGGCAAGCAACCCGAGTGCGCCAAGGACGAGACCGGCGATCCCCAGGCCACGCGCCGTCCCGTCGGAATCGTCGGAGGCCGATGCGGCTTCGTCCGACCGCACCGTGGCCGCGCCATGCCCACCGGACCCCGGGGAGGATGCTGTCAGCGTGAGGACCGGCGCCGGCTTCTCAGGCTCCTGGGCGCCGGGGGCGACGACATCGACCCACCGCACGACCGAACCATCGGAGTAGGTCTGCAACGCCTTGAACACAATGTGGTCGGTGTTTTCGGGCAGCGGCCCGGCGGAGACGGTGAAGGTGTCGAACTCCCCGGGCTTGATCCCGCCATCCCCCTGCGCCGTCCAGGCAATCCTGGTGACGACCTCCTTGACCTCTCCGTCGTCCGTCATGAGCGGCTTCGGCGGAGCCGCCTTGGTGATCTTGTGTGTCCACCCCGCCTTGGGCTGGACCGACACGGACACGATCGGGGTGTCGGTGGGAAGCTGGACGTCCAACCCGGTCGTGGACGCGGTGTCCTTCTCCGTGGGGACCTTGAACGACAAGGTGGCGTAGCTGCCCGCGGCAGCCGTCGGCGGCTGCACCGTGACATGGGCGGACGCCGGTCCGGCCAGGAGGAACATCGCTGCCGCGGCAGTGCCGGCAAGCATGCCGGCACGCCGAACGTTGCGGTACATAAGATCCCTTCGAACGTCCCACGGCGCGTGGGACCACCTGAAGATGCCTTGCCTTGCTCGCGCCGGGGTCGCTCGTCGGGCAGATGAGCCCGCCAGGAGAACTCGTCTACCAGGCTCGCCGTGACGTCAACGCTCGCCGTGACGTCAACCCCGGAGAAGGGGAAGCGGGTGGTCCCCGACGCCGTGCGCCACGGCCAAGGGGGCGAGCGTGCGGTCTCGGCGCCCGCTTCCGAAGGTTGATCTTCACGGTGGGTGGGACAGGCGGAACGACGGCAACGGTCACCGGATACAGCAACAGGGCCACAACGGTGCGCGGCTTCAGTCCGGCCGCACACCACACAGCCCGCTCGGAGTGACGAAGCATCAATCCCACACAGCCCACGGCAATGCCGTGGGCCGCCGTCATCGGAACATCCAGGCTCGGACCGCTGGCCAGGTGGGTGTGCGGATGCGCAAGTACGAAGGTGACATGGAGGGCGATCTGCGTCACCCCCAGACCCGCGAGCAGCGCAGCGACTCCTCGCTCGCGGTCCGCGAACCCGAACGCCACCCGGGTGAGGAGGAGGACCGCAACCAGCATGATCCCAGCGGCTGGCCGCGGCCCCCGCCAGAGACGTGCGCTGCCCAGGCCAGACACACCGAGGACGAGGCGAACACCACGGCTCGGCCCAACCGGGCCGTTCCCCTGTCCACCTCGCACCCTGTTGCCACAACGAGCAAGCTTGCCATGCCCGCCGCGGTCATGGCCACACCCCCGGAACCGTGCGGCTGGGGTTGATGATCTGGGGCGACGACCTCATTCAACCCGAACCGCCACCAGGCAGCCGCGGGCACCGCGATGATCGCCGTGAACACGATGCCCGAGGCCAGAAAGCCCAGGCCCATCCAGCTGGCCGATGCCGATCCACCGCTACGGAGTCTGCCGCCGTCGGGCACTGCCGCCGTCGGGCACTGAGGAATGACGGGCGGCGGATCCCGGGCAGGAAAGCACCTCCAGCCACTCGAAGGCGCCTTCGAGTACTCCGTCTACCGCAGACGCCTACCGCAGACGTCCGACAGGTGGGTGCTTTCCGTCGTTGGACGGCACCCCACCCTCCGGTCCGCCTCGGCGGCTACGCCGCGGTGAACGGCTGCTGCCCGCCGAACCGCTGCCCGGCCTGTTCCGCCGTGGGCTGTTCCGCCGTGGCCTGCTCCGCCGTGGGCTGCTCCGCCGTGGGCTGCTCAGCCTGGCCCCCGGCGGCCGGCTGCTCGGCCGCGGCTGGCGCTGGGGCCTGCTCGGCTGCAGCCTGCGCCGCTGCGGTGGGTTGCGCTGCTGGACCGGCGCCTGCGCCCGCCGCAACACCCACCAGCTCGCGTATCCTGCTTTCCACGTACCTGTCGCTGTAGTGCGACCTGTCGGCGATGCGCTGAACAAGGTCGTCGACGCTCGAGGCTGCGTCCAGGTCCGACGCGTTTACCTCGGCGAACTGGTCAAGGATCTGGTATCGGATCTGCTGCCAGTTTTGCCGCAGCACGCGCTCCACCTGCTGCGCTTCCTGCTGATGCATTATCATCACTCTACCCCGGTCGGGCATCCGTCCCACGGCTGAGCCTATGACGCGGGCAGAGACTGTCAACCGCAGAAACCACCACCCGTGACCAGGGCCGCGCGGCAGGACGAGCGACGACGAAAGCGCCGGCTGACGGATATTTCTTATCAACGGGGCAGAAAGGAAATATCCTGGCCGTTGAGGTGGGTCCTGGTTGATTCGTGGTCAGGTCGGAGGGTCGAGGGCTTCTCGGACTTTGGCGAGCAGGACCCGTTCGGAGAAGGGCTTTTCGAGCAGGATGACACCGGGATCAAGTTTCCCCTGGGTGGTGAGGACCGGGTGGGCGTAGCCGGACATGTAGAGCACCCGGGTGTCGGGGCGAGTGGAGCGGATCCGGCCGGCGAGTTCCTTGCCCTGCATGCGCGGCATGATGACGTCGGTCAGCAGCAGGTGGACGGGGCCGGGGTGGTCGGCGGCGAGGGGGATGGCCTCGTCGGCGGAGGTAGCGGTGAGGACCTGGTAGCCGTTGCGGGCAAGCAGGCGACGGGTGACCTCGAGGATGGCGGGCTGGTCCTCGACGAGCAGGACGGTCTCGCCCGCGTGTGCCGGAGTGCCGGTCGCGGTGTCCGGCTGACCGGCGGCGGTGGCGGGGAGCAGGCAGCGAATGGTGGTGCCGACCCCGGGTTCGGAGTAGATGTCGGTGTGCCCGCCGGCCTGGCTGATGATCCCGTAGACGGTGGCGAGGCCGAGGCCGGAGCCTTCCCCCTTGGGTTTCCGTGGTGAAGAACGGTTCGAAGACCCGGGCAAGGACCTCCGGGGGCATGCCGGTGCCGCTGTCGGAGACGCGGATCCGTGCATGCGGGCCGGCTTTCACGCCCGGGCGTTCGCTCGCGTAATCCGGATCGATAGTGATGTTGGCGGTGTCGATGGTCAGCACGCCGCCGTCGGGCATGGCGTCGCGGGCGTTGACGGCAAGGTTGGTCAGGACCTGTTCGATCTGGCCGGGGTCAGCCAGGATGGGCCACAGCTCGGGCTGCAGATGGATGTGCAGCCCGATGTGTTCGCCCAAGGTGCGGTGCAGCAGGTTCTCCAGGTCGGTGACGACCTGGTTGAGGCTGAGTACCCGGGGGGCTGCACGGTTTCGCGGCGGCCGAAGGTGAGGAGCTGGTGGGTGAGGACGGTGGCGCGGTCGGCGGCGCGTTGGATCTGTTCGATGTCGCGCAGTACGTCGTTCCACCGTCCGTCCGCGGTCTGAGTGGCGGCGGCCTGGGTGACCTCCTCGGCGACGAACGAGGCGTAGTTGATGATGGCTCCGAGGAGGTTGTTGAAGTCGTGCGCCACCCCGCCGGCGAGCTGGCCGAGGCTTTCCAACCGCTGGGACTGGTGGAGCTGGGCCTCGAAGTTGCGGCGTTGCGCCTCGACGCGCAACCGTTCCCCCTCGGCCTGGGCTTCGAGGCGGTCGGTGACGTCCCGGACCGCCGCGGAGACGAGTATTCCCTCCTCGGTCTCCAGCGGGCTGAGACTGATCTCCACGGGGAACTCGCTGCCGTTGCGGCGGCGGGCAGCGAGCTGGAGGCGGGCACCCATCGGCCGGGGGTGGGGGTCGGCAAAGTAGCGGTCCCGATGATCAGGATGGACGGCGCGGGCACCGACCGGGATGAGGATCTCGACCGGTTGGCCGACCAGTTCGTCGCGGGTGTAGCCGAACAGCCGCTCGGCCTGCGCGTTAACCAGGACGACCCGTCCGTCGGGGCGGACTCCGATGATCGCGTCGGGCGCGGCTTCCAGCAGGCCGCGGGACTTCGCCTCGGCCCGTTTGCGGTCGGTCACGTCACGTACGGCCGCGGAGACGATCGTTCCGTCCTCGGTCTCCAGCGGGCTGAGACTGATCTCGGCGGGGAACTCGCTGCCGTCGCGGCGGCGCCCGGCCAGTTCCATGCCGGCACCCATCGGCCGGGGCCGGGGATCGGCGAAGTAGCGGTCCCGATGATCAGGATGGACGGCGCGGGCACCGACCGGGATGAGGATCTCGACCGGTTGGCCGACCAGCTCGTCGCGAGTGTAGCCGAACAGCCGCTCGGCCTGCGCGTTGACCAGGACGATGGCCCCATCGTCCCGGACGGCGACGATCACGTCCGGCGCCGCCTCCAACAGACCACTGGCCAGGTCTGAGGAACCCTTCACCACATCACCACGATCGGTAATTGATCTGTCTCTTTAAGTGATGCTGCGTGGACCATAGCACAGATGCCGACCCCCCGTGCCGACCCGCCACCGTGGTTCACCGCTTATGCGTGCCTTCTCCCGGAGGACCGACCTGATCGGCTTGGTGGGATTCCGGCGGGTGGTTTTGAGGCGCCGGTGGATCGGGAAGCCATCGGATGGCGTAACACTCGGCCTCGGCGGCGGCACGTTCTCAGCGGCGGCACGTTTGGCGTGAGCATCTTCGACGTCGAGGACGGGGTGGTCGAGGACGGGGTGGTCGAGGTCCGGGCCACGGCCGGGGACAGCACTTGGGCGGCGATGAGGAGTGAGCGCCGATGGCCCGCGACTACTACGAGGTTCTCGGCCTCCGGCGCGACGCAGGCGGCGAGGAGGTGCAGCAGGCCTACCGCCGCCTCGCCCGCCGTTACCACCCCGACGTCAACCGCAGCCCGGAGGCGGAGGAGCGGTTCAAGGAGATCGGTGAGGCGTACCACGTGCTGTCCGACCCGAAGACGCGGGCGCGCTACGACCGGTTCGGCGCGGACTTCCGGCGCCTCCCCGAGGACTACGAGGAGCGGGTGGCCGCCGGCGCGGGCGTCGACGGAGGCTGGCCAGCCGGTGGTCGGGGCCGGGCCCGCGGCGTCGGGGTGGAACCCGGCTTCGGCGGGGATGGCTGGGATGGGGGGGCGGGTTTCGGCACAGCCGGATTCGAGGATCTGTTCGGAACCCTTTTCGGGGCCCGTGGCGCGGCCGGGCCGATCCCGGGCGCCGACCAGGAAGCCGAGCTCAGCCTGACGGTCGAGGAGGCGTACCGGGGTGGTCGCCGCCGGGTCACGCTGACCGGCTCGGACGGGCCGCGTTCTTACCAGGTCAGCATCCCCGCGGGGGTGGTGGCCGGTCAGCGGATCCGGCTGGCCGGGCAGGGCGGCCGTGGCAGCGGTGACGCCCCGCCCGGCGACCTCTACCTGCGGGTACGGATCGCACTGCACCCCCGCTATCGGGTGGGCGGCCGCGATATCCAGCTGAAGCTACCGGTCACCCCGTGGGAGGCGGCGCTGGGCGCGACGGTCTCGACCAGCACTCCCGGCGGCGAGGTCAAGGTCCACGTCCCGGCGGGTTCGTCGAGTGGCCGCCGGCTGCGGCTGCGTGGCGAGGGCCTGCCGAATCCGTCGGGACGGCCGGGCGACCTCTACGCCGAGGTCAGCGTGGCAGTGCCGCCGACGCTGACCGACCGGGAGCGGGCGCTGTTCGGAGAACTGGCGGCCACCTCGACCTTCGACCCGAGAAACTCCGACCCGAGAAACTCCAACCCCAGAAAGTCCGATCCGAGCAAGGGATCCTGGCGATGACCATCCCATCCCCGTCGCAGCAGCGGACGGCGCCGTCGCCGATCACCCGGCCGCGTTACCCGCTGGCACCAGCCCGGAAGCTGACCGTGGAGACGGTCGCCAGCCGCGGCGGGCTGCATCCCGACCTGGTCCGCCGGTTCGTGGCGCTCGGCCTGCTGGAGGCCTCCCGCGACGCCACCGGGACGCTGTGGTTCGCCCCGGACACCCCGGCGACGATCGCGAGGATCCAACGGCTGCGGGCCGGCCTGTGCCTGAACTACGCCGCGATCGGTCTCGTCCTCGACCTGCTCGACCGCATCGACCTGCTGGAAGCCGCGCTGCGCGGTGACCAGGCCGCTCGATCTCCGACAGCCGCAAGGAGCACACCGCCGTGGACATGAACCGGCTGACTCAGAAGTCCCAGAAGGCCTTGGCCGCGGCGCAGGCCAGGGCGACCGCGCTCGGGCACACCGAGGTCGACGGCGAGCATCTGCTCCTCGCCCTGCTGCAGGCCCCGGACGGGCTGATCCCCCGGTTGATCGGGCAGACCGGCGCCGACTCCGCCGCGCTGGCCGCCGCCGTCGAAGCCGACCTGGCCCGGCGGCCGAAGGTCAGCGGGCCGGGCGCCGCCCCCGGGCGGGTGTTCCTCACCCAGCGGCTGTCCCGGCTGCTGGATGCGGCCGAGCGCGAGGCCGGGCGGCTCAGGGACGACTACGTCTCGGTGGAACACCTTCTCCTCGCGCTAGGGCCTGTTTGGGAAGTTTATCGGGGCAGCCATTCGTTGATCGCGGCGATGGTGACTGTTGCTTCGTAGCGGACGGCTAGTTTGTCGTAGCGGGTCGCGACCGCCCGGTGGCG
>NZ_CDWTMG010000155.1:0-11295 GCF_977945845.1 Frankia sp. CcMO1 | reverse complement strand
GGGCCGTGCGCGGTGGCGAGCGAGAGCCAGCCGGACGCGGCGGCGGTCACGCCGGCCGCGTAGGCGCGCTCGATCCGGCGCAGCGTCGGCGTGGCCCGGTGCCAGCCGACGAGCACGGCCGACGCCGCGCCGACGACGGCGACGAGCGGGGCCCATCCCGGGTGGCGGGCGTGAAGGACGCTCGCGGTGACGGCGAGCGCGACCATCAGGAGCACGGGCGCGGCTTCCGAGCGGTACCGGTAGGCCCACCGGGCGAGTGCCTCGAGGTACTCACCCGCGTAGCGCTCGTCCGCGAGGATCAGCAGCGGCTCGCGGCGAGCGTCACCCCGCCGCAGCCGGCGCCGGGCACGGCGGCTGGCGCGGTTCACCAGTCGTCCCGGTCGTCGTCGTCGTGGGTGGTGGGGTCCTGGGCGCCGAGTTCGTCGCGGACGTACCACAGGGGGTCGCTCTCGCCGTCGTCCTCGGCGGCGACGGCGGCGCGGGCGGCGGCGAGCAGGTTGGCGTAGCGGCGCGCGAGCTGGTCGCCGTGGTCGGTGTCGTCGTGGCGGCGAGGGTGCGGGATCAGCGCGGGGTCGGTGATGGGCATCGTCGTGGAGGTGTCGTCGGTCGTCATCGGTGGTGTTCGATCTCCTCTCGGTCGGTGGGCGCGTTCGGGTTGTGGGTGGCGAGCTGTCGGCGGAGTTCGGTGGCGCGTGGTCCGCTGATCCGCAGTGCCGCCCGGAGGGCGTCTCGTGAGATCGGCCGTCCGTTGTGCTTCGCGCGGTAGCGGGCGTCCGCGGCGACGGCGGCGGCCATGAGCGCGTCGTCGCTGAGGCGTGACGTGCGCGGCTTCCCCGCGCCGGTAGGCATGCCCGGTGGCCGGGGTCGCGTGGTCGAGGTCGGCGCGTCCGGTGGGGCCGCGGGTGCGGTTCGGCCACGCAGCGCGTGGAGGTGAGCGGTGAGGCCGAGGATGGCGGCCGGGACGGCGCCGACGATGACGATCATCGGCCACGTCACTTCGAGCAGTCCGGCGTGGACCGCGTGGTAGGCGGCGTTGCCGGTGATGCTCCCGGTGATCGCGCCGAGTGCGTTCGCTCGGGCGAACGATCGGGCCGTGGTCGTCCGGGTCGATGGCGCGAGCCAGACGCGGGCGGCGGTCATGGCGTAGGCGTCGAGGGTGACCGGCAGGAGCCAGGCGAGGGTGTCGGGCCACCCGGTCATCACGGCGAGTCCGCGCAGACCGGTGAAGCTGGCCAGCGTCGCGGACGCGGCGGCGATCGTCATCCCGGCCACCACCCACCAGTCGCGGTCTGGGTGGTCGGCCCGGTCGCCCGGGGTTGTGGGAGTCGGCGGAGCGTCGGTGGTGGTCATGGCGTGCCTTCCGCTCATCAGAGGGTCAGAGGTCGAGTCCGGCGAGGAACCGGGCGGCGGCGCGGGTGGCCTCGCGGATGTAGGGGGCGAGGGACGAGCTGGCGAGGAAGAAGCCGAAGAGGATGCAGACGAGGGCCTGCCAGCCGCGGAGGCCGGCGAAGCGGATCAGGAAGTAGACGAGGACGGCGAGCAGGACGACGGCGGAGAAGGTGATGGTCAACGCTGGTCGATCTCCTTTCGGTCGGTGTTCGTGGGTGAGGTCAGCGGTTGCGGCGGCGGGACCTGGGTCCGGTCCCGGCGTCGGGCTCGGTCCGGTTCCCGGGCCGGTCCGTGGTCCGCCGCTGTCGGCGCGTGGCGCCGTCCTTGCGTCGGGACCAGGTGGCGCGGGCGGTGCACTTGCGGCAGAGGGAGCCGGGGACGGTTCGGGCGCCGCAGGGGCAGAGGGTCAGGTCGCCATAGAGGTCGGGCAGGTCGGCGGCGGGGTCGGGACTCGAGTCCGGCCCGGGGTCCGGACTCGAGTCCGGGGTGGGGTCGTCGGGCCGGTGGTCGGTGTCGTTGATCGGGGACTCCTCTCGTTGGGCTCGGTCCACCAGCCGGAGAATCAGAACATGTATAGACATGTTCAGATTCTCTGAGTCCGAGTCGGTCGTCAACCCGGTACGGGTCCCGTCCTCGAGCGCCGGGGTCGGTGGCCTGGTCGGCGTCCGGTCCGGGTCTGCCGGGCGGTGGCTGGTTGGCATGGGTTGAGCCTCTGTCGGGAGCCGGGGACGTGATCACCACCGGACTGGACCTGTGCGAGACGTCCGCCATACGGTGTTCGCCGTCCCGGGACGTCCCGGGAACGTCCCCGGGACGTCTGCGAGCGGGTGGATGCCGAACGAGCGACTCAAGGCCGCGTTCCTTCGCCTGCGACTCACGCCTGACGACGTCGCGGCACAGCTCAAGGTCGACCCGAAGACCGTCGAGCGGTGGATCACCACCGACCGTCGGCCGTACCGGCGGCACCGGTACGAGCTGGGCCGCATCCTTGGCGAGGACGAGACCTACCTGTGGCCGGGCGCGCTGTCGCCGGATCAGGCGGCGGGCGCGTCCGAGAGCGAGATCATGACGGTCTACCCGCATCGGTGGACGGTCCCGCGGGACATGTGGGGTCACCTGTTCGACGCCGCGGAGGAGGAGATCGGCGTCCTCGTCTACAGCGGGCTGTGGCTGGCCGAGGACGCCGGCATCACTTCGATCCTGCGAGCGAGGGCCGAGGCCGGCGTGAACGTCCGCCTGCTCTTCGGCGACCCGGACAGCCCGGAGGTGATCTCGCGCGGCGAGTCCGAGAAGATCGGCACGTCGATGCCGGGGAAGATCACGAACGCGCTGGTTCTGCTGCGGCCGTTGCAGGAGGTCGAGGGGATCGAGGTCCGCAAGCACGGGACCGTGCTCTACAACTCCATCTACCGTTCGGACGACGAGCTGTTGGTCAACGCGCACGTCTACGGGTTCGGAGCCTCCCAGGCGCCGGTTCTGCACCTGCGACGGGTGGCCGGCGGCAGCATGGTCTCGACGTACGTCGAGAGCTTCGAGCGTGTCTGGTCCCAGGCGCGACCGCTGGATGACTGAGAGACGCTGAGGACATGGCCCGTATCGACTACTACGACGACCCGCAGGCGCCCGACGCGACGAGCGTGGTGCCGTCGGCCAACGTCGTCGTGACCGACGACGAGGCGCGGGTGTTGGTCATCCATCGCACCGACAACGGCAACTGGGCGCTGCCCGGTGGCGCTCTCGACCTGGGCGAGTCGCTCGTACAGACGGCGGTCCGCGAGGTGAAGGAAGAGACCGGGATCGACTGCGAGATAACAGGTTTGGTCGGCATCTACACCGACCCGCGGCACGTCATCCTCTACACCAGCGACGGCGAGGTGCGGCAGGAGTTCTCCGTCCTCTACACCGCGCGAGCGGTCGGCGGCGAACCGACACCGAGCGACGAGTCACGAGACGTCGTATGGGTTCCCCGGGACGAGCTGGCCGCGCTCGAGCCCATGGATCGGTCGATGCGGCTACGCATCGGGCACTACCTCGAGGGCCGCCCGCAGCCCTACCTCGGCTGACAGACGCATGCCTGCCGCTGACTGGGTGGACGCCGGTGCGAACGTCTTCTCGGCGGTCGGCACGGTCGGCGCGTTCGCCGTCGGCATGGTGTTGTTGCGCCAGGAACAGCTCCGCGAGGTGAAGCGCGCCGAGGACGACCAGCGCTCCCAAGCGGTCAAGGTCAGCGCCTGGATCGAGGCACAGCGGACACCGCACGGCGGTCGCGAACTGTACTTCCACATCCACAACGCCAGCGACATGCCGATCTACGAAGTCTCACTCCCATCACCGGTACCCACCGAAGCCGACGGCGGCGGGGCCGAGTTCGTCGGCCTCGTCCCGCCCGGACAGACCGTGCAACGGGTCGCGCCACGCGAATGGCTCAAGGCATACCTGTCGCCGGAACCGGTCCAGATCGAGTTCCTCGACAGCGACGGCTGGCAGTGGAGCCGCGACGAGCAAGGCTTCCTCACCCGCAGCGAGGAGCGCTCGGCGCCACCGGAGGACCGTTAGGCGATCGAGCGACCGTCGGCGAGTGCAGCGGCCACATCGGCACACTGACGCCGGATCGTGGGCGCGAGCTCGGCGATGGCCCGGTGCACCACACTGTCGGCCGGATACCGCTCGCCGATCTCGGCGAGCCGCTCGTCGACGCTCACGGGGTCGCCGGCCGGCCCGGTGGTCATGTCGCAGTACGTCAGGACGTCGAGCAACGCCGTCGGCGCGATGGCGGCCGACGGGAACTCGTGCTCGAGGACGCCGCTCAGGTCGCGTAGCCGTCCCTCGACCAGGGCGCCGGAGTGGTGCGCGACCAGACAGCACAACAGGGGCTCGGCGTCGGTGGCGTCGCGGAGGTGACGGGCGCCGTCGAGCGGGTGAAACCCCGTGGCGGCGAGGGTGGGGGAGTAGCCGATGTCGTGCAGCCACGCGGCGGCCTCGAGCACGCCGGCGTGCGCGGGCGCGGCCGGTGCTGCCTCGCGCGCCCGGCGGGCGACTCCTTCGGTGTGTGCCCAGCGCCGGGGCAGCGCGGACTCGAGCAGCTCGCGCGCGACGTCCTGCGCCCACTCCGCCGAGGACATCCCGGCAGAGTAGCCAGCGCCCGGCTACCGGGCGCGGACGAACCGCCCCTTGCCGTGCACAACGTCGATCAGACCGTCGGCCTCGAGGACTGCGAGGGCCTGACGCGCCGTCCCGCGCGAGACGGTGTGGCGCTGGACTAGGGCCGTTTCCGAGGGCAGTCGGTCGCCCGGTGCGAGCGCTCCGGAGGTGATGTCGGCCCGCAGCTCCTCGGCGATCCGTCGGTACGTGGGAGCGTCGTGCACGCCGTCCGCGCGCCGCACTACGCGGCCACGACCGCGCACGGTCTCGATCAGGCCCTCGTCCTGCAACTGCGCCAGCGCCCGGCGCACGGTGTTGCGGGCGACGTGGAACTCGCCCGCGAGTGTGGCTTCCGACGGCACGGGCGTCCCCGCGGGTGCGTCAGTCAACCGCTCACGCAGGGCGGCGGCGATCTCCCGGTAGGCGCCCCAACCCACGAGACGCGGCGTCACGCGTCACGCCTCGATTCGTTCAGCGGACGTGGGCCGGGCACGCCGTACAGCCTCGCAGGCCAGACGCCTTCCGTTGAACCGCAACGAGGGACGTCTAGGGACGTCTTGTGCTAGCTTGCCGAGGCAGAGGGAGGCCGACATGCCCGATACCCGCATCCTCGCCGAACCGCTGCGACGTGCCATGGCGGACGCCAGACTCCGCGACATCGACGTCGCCGAGGCGCTCAGGGTCGACCCGAAGACCGTGCATCGGTGGCTCTCCGGCCGGCTCCCACAACCGCGCCACCGGTGGGGACTGGCCGATCTCCTCGAGCGCCACGAGTACGACCTGTGGCCGCAACTCACCGGCTCCTCGCCCGTCGGCCCGGAGGTCTACGCCACCTACCCGCACCGGGGCGCCGTCCCGCGCGAGGTGTGGCGCCGACTGTTCGGCGGCGCCGAGCGTGAGATCGGCATCCTGGTCTACAGCGGGCTGTTCATCGCCGAGGACGTCGATCTCCTCCGGGTGATCGGTACCAAGGCGTCGAGCGGCGTGGCCGTGCGCATCATCCTCGGCGACCCCGAGAGCGCACACGTGACCCAACGCGGGGTCGAGGAAGGGATCGCGGACGCGATGGCGGCGAAGATCCGCAACGCCATCGTGCTCTACCGGCGCATCACCGGGACGGCTGGCGTCGAGATCCGCCTACACCCGACGGTGCTCTACAACTCGATCTACCGCGCCGACGACGAGCTGTTGGTGAACCAGCACGTGTACGGCATTGCAGCCGCGTACGCGCCCGTCGTCCACCTGCGCGGTACCGGCGGCATGGTGGACACCTACGTCGACAGCTTCGAGCGCGTCTGGTCCTCCGCAGAGCCGCTCACGACGTGATACGGCAGCCGCTCGACCGTCATTCGGATGCGCGCGGCGATGTCCTCGACTCGCTCGGGGTCGATTTCTCCGACAACGATCACGTGTGACGCGTCGAGTTGTCCGGCGAGTGACTCAAGAGCATCAAGGGCGGCCGTCTCACGGAAGTGGCGCGGATCGACCTCGAACGTCTCGGCGAGCGCGTAGCCCTCGTCGTTGGCACGAAGCGCCAGAGCGACACGCGCCCGTCGCTTCTCCACGTCCGTGAGGTGCTCGGCCATGTGCAGGATCGCCAGGGCAACCGGTCGAGGTGCGTAGCGCGACACGGCGCTCACACCCGCGTCCGCAGGTCGCGCAGGACACCCGGAGCGAGCGCCCAGGATGACACCATGTCGCCGACGTCGAGCGCCACACGCGCCGGAAGGACGCTCAGACCAACGTCATCGGTCCGGATGCTCCCGGCCGGCTCAGCGAGCCACGCGCGCAGCTCCTCGCGCTCGAACACGCCACGAGAGCGCCGATCGGTCCACAGTTCGACGGTGTCCCGCCGGAAGGTAACCGAGACGACATCCTCTCGCCCCAGGTCGTTGACCACCAAGATCTCAAGCCGCCCCAACACGTCGCACCCTCATCCCCACGCTGTCCGTTGGTGGGCACCGGGTCGGCCAACGGCCCTCCGTAGACCGCCCGGCGCCATCTGCAAGGCCACCAGAGGGACCTGGGACGCCAGTACCGCGATCGAGTCACGGATTCGGGACATGCCGGTCGCACGAGAACGTCTTCCAAGACCGGGGCACCACGAGGGAGCCTTGCTGGGAGTATCGAGGGACGACCACACCGCGCGACCTAAGCGTCCAAATACGTCCCTGAAGGTCCCGCGCGCGAGTAGGGTGTGACGACTCATCTGGCTAATCGAGCCGACCGGCCGTGTCCGCGCTCCCACGACGCCTTGGGCTCGGAAGTCACATGTTCTGTCGGACTCGGTCAATAGGGTGGAGCCATGAGCATCAGTTCCACGATCTTGGGGTCTTCTCGCGCGTCGACCCCACTGGCGACGTTGGTCAACTCCGCCTGCAAGGCTGTGGGGGGCATCTTTCGCTTGGACTACGAGCGGGCTGTGGTTCTGACCGATGACTGGCGTAAGACACAGGCCGGCGGAGTTCCGCACGGCGCTTTCCTGCTCGCTGCCGCTGGTGCGCAGAAGTCCGAGGGATTCGCCCTGGACGACGAGGAGCTGATTCTTCTTCGCGTTAGCGGCACCGCACCACTTCCGAACGAGTCGGATCTCATTCAGACCCGACTCGCAGTGGTGCGTGACGCGGGGGACTCGGGCAAGGGGTTCGATGAAGTGACCGACGAGCTGACGCGAAACGAACTCCAACAGTCTGCCTTCGACTGTGACGTTATCGGAACATTCTACGTCGACCGCAATGAGAGCAAGATCCAGTTCGGATCCGATATCGATAATGTGGTGTCCTCCGCGAGGTATCAAGTCTTTCTGCCATCTCCAGAGATCTTATCCTGGATCGCATCCTTCCCAGAGCCCGATGGAAATGACCTGCTCACATTGGGAGCCGTCCGGTTCGCCTCTACGCGTCGCCGGGCGCGTGAGTCTGGAACCGACAACGCCGCAGTTCATGTGCACATCGGCGACTTCGTGTCCCGCAAGACCGCTGTGTTCGGAATGACTCGTACGGGTAAGTCAAACACCATCAAGACGCTGGTGACTGCGATTGCGACCCAGGCAGCTGACTCTGGTACTCCCGTAGGGCAACTGATCTTCGATCCACAGGGCGAGTACGCGAATGTCAACGAGCAGGATCAGACAGGACTGCGGCTCCTTGGCGACGAGAGCAGGGTGCGTATCTATCGCCTGGGCGCGAGTAGTACCGATCCCCAAGTTTTGCCGCTCGCCATGAACTTTTTCGACCCGGTCAACTTCGATGCCGTGGTCGACTTCGTAAACTCCGTGGTCAATGATCAATTCGGAACGTACGCATACGTCAAGTCGTTTACTTCGATCAACTGGACTGAGCCTGACCGCGCCACGGACGCGGGAGACTGGGCCACGTGGTCAAAGGCCGTCCTCGGCTTCTATGGACTGCTCGTCGAGTGCGGCATTGTCGGCGCAACGTTCACGAGCGGGGGTCTCGAGTTCGTATGGACGGAGCCACTCTTCCAGGCATTCGACCGAGCAAATTCAGGCCTCGTTGTAAAGACGGGGAGGACGTATCGGGCTAGGACGCCTGAGGCTGCCAGGCGCGTCATGCTGCACATGGCAAACGAGGGAAGCTGGAATCAGCGTTCCAGCGGCGGCGACACAGCTTTCAAGTTTGTCGCTGACTTCAACAACCGCGCCAGCGGCAAGGCCGCGATCCGCCAACTGCGCGAATTCCACTCCAGCAGTTCGATGCAGCGCGTTGAAGAGCAGGTATGGGGAGATATGCAGGCGGGGCGGATCGCCATTGTGGATCTTGCGCATGGGTCCGGCGACGTGTCCAAGACGATCTCAGAGAGCACGGTGACCTATCTCCTGGCGAGGGCCAATGATCGGTTCCGATCGGGCGCGGAGTCGGTTCCATTCCAGATCGTTGTTGAGGAAGCGCATAACCTCTTCGAGCGCGGCGCGAAAGACGTAGCGGGGAACCCGTGGGTTCGCCTCTCAAAGGAGGCGGCGAAGTATCAAATTGGCCTCATATACGCGACGCAGGAAGTATCGAGTGTTGACCAGCGCATTCTTTCGAATACATCGAACTGGCTCGTGGCGCATTTGAACTCCGACAACGAGACTCGCGAACTATCTCACTACTACGACTTCAAGACGTGGGCTGAAAGCATTCGCCGAGTCGAGGATCAAGGTTTCGTGAGGATGAAGACCTACTCAGGAAAATATATCGTTCCTGTGCAGGTCGCGAAATTTGACCATGCCATGATCAACGGTGCTCGAGCGGCGGCCGGGCTGCCGCCGGTGGAGGTCGGGTAGGTATGCCCTACCCATCCGAACGAGCGTCACGGCTCGGACATGTACCCGTTGTCAACAGTCAAGCAGTCCACGACGCCTTCGCACGCTGGGAAGTCGCACAGGCGACCCCTGCTGACGAGAATAGGGTTACGTCGCTTTGCCGCCCCATTGAGGAACTCGGCAATGCCGGTATCGCGGACGAGGTCCGATTTGCCATCACTGTTGATGGGTCGGATAACGAGGTTGAGGCTACGCGTGAACACCCGACGATCAAGGTGGGATACATAAGGGTCGCGGCATCCTTCGTAGACTTCGCTAAGCTGCACCAGGCCGGCGCTGGGGACTTCGTCAACCCGCATCTTCTGCGCGAGTCACACCAGCATGCCGCCTTCGACAGGGCGCTCCCCGGTTCGGGTCTGGTGATTCCAGGATCGACTGGTGTGGATACCTGGCGTCAGGAATTGGATCGATTCCTTCAGGAAACAAAGTTCGATCAGGCATCGGATCAGACGCTGGCTGACATGCTGTTGACGCTGTACGGGTCCCCAAGGGGCCCCGCCGCGGCCGTGCCTCTTCGGCGATGCCCTTCGTGTGGTGCAAAGGATGCGCAGCTACCAGGTGGCCGGATAGATGTCCCTAAGGAGGGAGCGGAATGTCCCAACTGCAGGACCAGGATCTATCTCGGAGATGCGCTCCGCACTGAAGAAGAGTACATGCCTGAGGGATCGAATCGTAGTTCGCTGACGCGGTTGATGTTGGTGGCCGAACGTTTGACGTCTCTTGGGTACATGCAACTGCTATTCGAGGACTCGCACAGCTACGAGGTTCTTGAAAAGACTCTGTTCATCACTGACGGACCACTCGCTCTACACGGAACGGTCGCTCCACTGAAGCGGCGGTTCCAGGAGTACCTCGGTGACTTCGCCAGCCAATGCATCGCCAACAAGCGCCCCGCCGCTCCGTTAGTCGTGGGAGTCGAGAAGTCGGGTGCTTTCGTCGAGCATGCACACCTCATCGCCGATTTGATCGAGCCCGGCCAGATCATGCTCCTCACAACTGAGTACATCAACCGGATGACGGGCCGTCCGCTAAACAACCCTTACGGATCGGATGAGTTCTACGGACGGCGGTTCATCTATCGCACAAGAACGGGGGGAATCCTCGTTGTCACTGTGCCGCCGAAACCGGGCGTTACCCCGTACGGTGACCCTGAAGGGGAACTGTGGTCGAGTTATCCCACTCTACGGCCAATCTGTGAGGTGCTCGACTACGTACAGACGCGGCTATACGAGAACGCAGTAATCCCAGTGGCGCTGGCGCACTCGGCCGCCTCTCTACCACTGGGTGTGGGCCAATCGGTGCTGCGTGCGTTGGTTCAACAGTCCTTGGGGCTACCGACCCGGAGCCAGATTCGGCAGCGCGGCCCGTTCGTGGGCTTGCACTAGCCTGATTAGGTAAGTGCGTCGGCCACTGGATTCGAAAGTACGATTAGTTCGCTGGTCGATGCCCGCATGAGTCCGTCTTTCGCTCCACGCAGGTGGGCAGAATAGAGCAGCCGAAACTCGGAAACCTCGCGCGCCTTATACAGACTTCTGATCAGGTCGGCTACGTCATAGGTGAGAACCCAATTGGTGTTCGCGTGGCCATTCAGGACCTTCGCCAAGGCGATATGGTCTGTCTTCTTGAAGGCGCTCATATAGAGCGAGCTGCCCTTTTCGACGTATGGCGGGTCGACGTACGCGAACACGTTTTCCTTTGGGAGATATGCACGAAGTCGCGCCGCACCGTCCTGCCTCGTTACTCGGATCCTCCCGCTAAGTTCCGCCAGTTTCTCGATCCGGGCCTTGAGGACAACCCTGTCGAAGCGGGCGTCGATCTTGTAGGAGCCCTGTTGTGTAAGTCCGCCGATCACACCGGCTCCGAGCACTCCGGAGCGACTGGTGCGGTTGAGGTAAAAGGTGGCGAACCCGAGGGTAAGTGTGTCTACGTTTGCGTCATTACGCCGGCGATAGATCTCGCGTTGCTTCTTCCACTCCTCGACGGTCAACGGGGTCTGGCTCAGCAGCCTGAGGAAGGCATCCGACTCCTTTACCATTGCCTTCCAGCAGGCGTGAATCGCGGGGTCCAAGTCGTTGATCACGACCATGCCTACAACTCCCCTGGACAGGAGTTCCAGGCCCGCGCCAGCACCTCCAGCGTAGGGTTCGATGTACGTGGGCCTGTTGAGCCCGAGCGCCTCGATGGTGCTCTCGAAGAAGCCGGCCAGCGTGGCCTTGCCGCCCGGATACCGCAACGGACTCGCGTGGGAGCCACGGCGGGCGATGACGTCAACCACGGGTGCCCCTTCAGGTCGGCTGGGTGTCGCGCGCTGATTCTAGGGAGCGCTAACGACCCTAGTCGCGCCGCACACCGGTAGTTGCTGGCGGCAACTCCCCGGCAAGCAGTAGACCAGCGCTTGACGCACTCAAGGCTCAGCCCGTGCGCTCGGGCGCGGTGCG
>NZ_CDWTMG010000154.1:6980-12477 GCF_977945845.1 Frankia sp. CcMO1 | reverse complement strand
GACCGGCTCATCTCGGCGCCGCCGAGGCGGCCCGAGCACTGCACCCGGATGCCCTTCGCGCCGGCGCGGAGCGAGGACTGCATGCCCTTGCGCATCGCCCGCCGGAACGAGACCCGGCTGGCGAGCTGCTCGGCCACGGCCTGCGCGACCAGCTGCGCGTCGACCTCGGGGTTCTTGACCTCGAGGATGTTCAGCTGCACCTGCTTCCCGGTGAGCTTCTCCAGCTCACCGCGGATGCGGTCCGCCTCGGCACCACGCCGGCCGATCACGATCCCCGGGCGGGCCGTGTGGATGTCGACCCGCACCCGGTCGCGGGTGCGCTCGATCTCGACCCGGCTGATCCCGGCCCGCTCCATGCCCTTGGACATGAGCTTGCGGATCGCGACGTCTTCCTTGACGTAGTCGCGGTACCGCTGGCCGCTCTTGGTGCTGTCGGCGAACCACCGGCTCTTGTGCTCGGTGGTGATGCCGAGGCGGAACCCGTGCGGGTTGACCTTCTGGCCCACTACTGGGTCCTCCCCTTCAACTCGGCGGCGCCCTGGGGCGCCGCCTTCTTCGCGGCGGCCTTCTTCGTGGTCGCCCTCTTCGCGGCGGTCTTACCGGTGCGCTCCGGCCGCTCGGCGCGGTCCGCCGCTTCGCGCGGCGCGACCACCACGGTGATGTGGCTGGTGCGCTTTCGGATCCGGTACGCACGCCCCTGCGCACGCGGCCGGAACCGCTTCATCGTCGGGCCCTCGTCGACGTACGCCTCCTGCACGATCAGCAGGCGCTCGTCGAAGGGCTGCGCCAGCGCGTCCGCCTTCACCCGGGCGTTCGCCATCGCGCTCTGCACGACCTTGCGCACGGGCTCGCTCGCCGCCTGCGGCGCGAACTCCAGCACCGCGACGGCCTCGGCCGCCTGGCGGCCACGGATCAGATCGACGACGCGCCGGGCCTTCGTGGGCGTGACGCGGACGTACCGCGCCTGCGCCTTGGCTTCCATCAGTGAACCTCTCAGTCCAGTCCGCTCAGTCCAGTCCGCTTGAGCTCGCGCTCAGCGGCGGCGGCCCTTGCGGTCGTCCTTCTCGTGGCCCCGGAACGTGCGCGTGGGGGCGAACTCCCCCAGCTTGTGGCCGATCATCGACTCGGTGACGAACACCGGGACGTGCTTGCGCCCGTCATGCACCGCGATCGTGTGCCCGAGCATCTCCGGCACGATCATCGAACGGCGGGACCAGGTCCGGATGACGTTCTTGGTCCCCTTCTCGTTCTGAACGTCCACCTTCTTCATCAGGTGGCCGTCGACGAAGGGCCCTTTCTTGAGACTGCGAGGCATCGGAATCGGGCTCCTATCAGCGCTTCTTGCCCGTACGGCGACGGCGGACGATCATGGCGTTGCTTGCCTTGTTGGGACGGCGCGTGCGGCCCTCCGGCTGGCCCCACGGGCTCACCGGGTGCCGGCCGCCGGACGTCTTGCCCTCGCCACCGCCGTGCGGGTGGTCGATCGGGTTCATCGCGACACCGCGCACCGTGGGTCGCTTGCCCTTCCAGCGCATCCGGCCGGCCTTGCCCCAGTTGATGTTCGACTGCTCGGCGTTGCCGACCTCGCCGACGGTCGCGCGGCAGCGCACGTCGACGTTGCGGATCTCACCGGAGGGCATCCGCAGCTGGGCGAACTGGCCTTCCTTCGCCACCAGCTGTACCGAGGCGCCGGCCGAGCGGGCGATCTTCGCACCGCCGCCGGGCCGCAGCTCGATGCAGTGGACGACGGTGCCGACCGGGATGTTGCGCAGCGGCAGGCTGTTGCCGGGCTTGATGTCGGCGCTCGGGCCGTTCTCGACCGTGTCGCCCTGCTTGAGCTTCCACGGCGCGAGGATGTAGCGCTTCTCGCCATCCGCGTAGTGCAGCAGCGCGATCCGGGCGGTGCGGTTCGGGTCGTACTCGATGTGCGCGACCTTCGCCGGGACGCCGTCCTTGTCGTGCCGCCGGAAGTCGATCACCCGGTAGGCGCGCTTGTGGCCGCCACCCTGGTGCCGGGTGGTCACCCGGCCGGAGTTGTTGCGGCCACCCTTCTTCGACAGGGGGCGCACCAGCGACTTCTCCGGCTCGGTCCGGGTGATCTCGACGAAGTCGGCGACGGACGAGCCGCGCCGGCCCGGCGTCGTCGGCTTGTACTTGCGGATTCCCATGCTGAGTCAGTCCTCGTGTCGTGTCCTCGACAGGTCTGGCCGCCTAGGCGACCGGGCCGCCGAAGATGTCGATGGTGCCCTCGCGCAGCGTGACGATCGCGCGCTTGGTGTCCTTGCGCTTGCCGGTGCCGAAGCGGGTGCGGCGGCGCTTGCCCTGCCGGTTGATCGTGTTGACGGCCGCGACCTTCACGCCGAACACCTGCTCCACAGCGATCTTGATCTCGGTCTTGTTGGCCTGCGGGTCCACGATGAACGTGTACTTGTTCTCGTCGAGCAGGCCGTAGCTCTTCTCCGAGACGACCGGCGCGAGCAGGATGTCGCGCGGGTCGCGGTGGATCTTGCCGAGAGTACTCACGCTCTACTCCTCCTCCTCGACCTCTTGCGACGACGCCACGGCGGTCGCGCCCTTGCCACGCGGCGGACCCTCGAGGAACGCGGCCAGCGCGCCCTCGGTGAAGATCACGGCATCGGAGCACAGGACGTCGTACGTGTTGAGCTGGTCCGGGACCAGCAGGTGCACGTCGGACAGGTTGCGCAGGCTCTTCCAGGTGACGGCGTCATCGCGCTCGATGACCACCAGGAGGTTCTTGCGGTCCGCCACGTTGGCCAGCGCCGCGGCCGCGGCCTTCGCCGAGGGGACGTCGCCGTCGATGAGGCCCCGCACGACACGCACGCGGCCGAACCGCGCCCGGTCGGACAGCGCGCCGCGCAGCGCGGCGGCCTTCATCTTCTTCGGCGTCCGCTGCGAGTAGTCGCGGGGCGTCGGACCGTGGACGGTGCCGCCGCCGGCAAACTGCGGCGCGCGCGTCGAGCCCTGGCGGGCCCGGCCGGTGCCCTTCTGCTTGTACGGCTTCCTGCCGCCGCCGCGGACCTCGCCGCGGGTCTTGGTGGAGTGCGTGCCCTGCCGCGCCGCGGCGAGCTGTGCGACGACCACCTGGTGGATCAGCGGCACGTTGGTCTGGACGTCGAAGACCTCGGCGGGCAGCTCGGCCGTGCCGGCCTTCTTGCCCGTGGCGTCGAGGACGTCGACCGTCAGCGACTGCGTGGTGTCGGCGGTGGACTGGGCCACGGCGTCAGGCTCCCTTCGCAGCGGTACGGACGAAGACGACGCCACCACGCGGGCCGGGTACGGCGCCCTTGATCAGCAGCAGGCCGCGCTCGGCATCCACCGCGTGGACGGTGAGGTTCTGCGTGGTCTGCCGGTCGCTGCCCATCCGGCCCGCCATCCGCAGGCCCTTGAACACGCGGCCCGGCGTGGCACAGCCGCCGATCGAGCCGGGCGAGCGGTGCTTGCGCTGCGTGCCGTGCGAGGCGCCGAGGCCGTGGAAGCCGTGGCGCTTCATGACGCCCGCCGTGCCCTTGCCCTTGGTCGTGCCCACGACGTCAACCTTCTGGCCGGCGTCGAACAGCTCCACCGTGAGCTCCTGGCCGAGCGAGTAGTCGGCGGAGTCGGCGGTGCGCACCTCCACCAGGTGGCGGCGCGGCGTGACGCCCGCGGCGGCGAAGTGTCCTGCCAGCGGCTTGGTCACCTTGCGCGGATCCACCTGGCCGAAGGCGATCTGGACGCCTTCGTAGCCGTCCTTGTCCGGCGTGCGCACCTGGGTGACGACGCACGGCCCGGCCTTGACGACCGTGACCGGGACGAGCCGGCCGGCGTCGTCCCAGATCTGCGTCATGCCGAGCTTCTCGCCGAGCAGGCCCTTCACGGTGGATGCCGGCGCGCTGATGGTCTGCTGAGTCATCGCGGGGCGTCCCTCAGAGCTTGATCTCGATGTCCACGCCGGCCGGCAGGTCGAGACGCATCAGCGAGTCGACCGTCTTCGGCGTGGGGTTGATGATGTCGATGAGCCGCTTGTGCGTGCGCATCTCGAAGTGCTCGCGGCTGTCCTTGTACTTGTGCGGCGAACGGATCACGCAGAACACGTTCTTCTCCGTGGGCAGCGGCACCGGGCCGGCCACGGTCGCACCCGTCCGGACCACCGTGTCGACGATCTTGCGCGCCGAGCTGTCGATGACCTCGTGGTCGTAGGCCTTGAGCCGGATGCGGATCTTCTGTCCCGCCATGGCGTCCTAGCGCTCACTTTCCCTGAATCAAACCCGAATCGTCCGCTGCCAGTCCCCGACCCCCGAGGTCGGGTGTGTCGCATGTCCGGCGCATCGGTGTCCCCGCGCCATCCGGCGCCGAGAGTCGATGGTGGTCGTTCCTGCGTGGCCCTCCGCCGGTGACAGCCGGGGGCCGGCCGGGTGCGCTACCCACCCGCTGAGGGGCGCGGTGGCACGCCGCGGCAACTTTCCTAGTGTGCCAGACCCGATCGGTCCTTGACCAATCGATGCCCAACCTCGCCGTGATCAAGTAATCCCCGTGGATCAAGTACTTCCCGTGGATCAAGTAACTCCCGGGAATTGCTTGATCCACGGGGATTACTTGATCACGGCGAGGGGGTGGCGCCCCCGGACCGGCTCCCCGGGCCGGGGCGCCCCTCTCGCGCTATTTGATGATCTTCGTGACCCGGCCCGAGCCGACGGTCCGGCCGCCCTCGCGGATGGCGAAGAGCAGGCCCTCCTCCATCGCGATGGGCTGGATCATCTCGACCCGCATCTCGGTGTTGTCACCGGGCATGACCATCTCCGTGCCCTCGGGGAGGTGCACGACGCCGGTCACGTCCGTCGTCCGGAAGTAGAACTGCGGACGGTAGTTGTTGTAGAACGGCGTGTGCCGGCCACCCTCGTCCTTGGAGAGGATGTAGACGTTCGCCTCGAACTCGGTGTGCGGCGTGATCGAGCCGGGCTTGCACACGACCTGGCCGCGCTCGACGTCCTCGCGCTTGGTGCCGCGCAGGAGCAGGCCGACGTTCTCACCCGCCTGCGCCTCGTCCAGGAGCTTGCGGAACATCTCGACGCCGGTGACGGTCGTCGTCTGCGACTTCTCCTTGATGCCGACGATCTCGACGGTCTCGTTGACCTTGAGAACGCCGCGCTCCACCTTGCCGGTGACGACGGTGCCGCGACCGGTGATGGTGAAGACGTCCTCGATCGGCATCAGGAACGGCTTGTCGATGTCCCGCTGCGGCTCCGGGATCGCCGTGTCAACGGCCTCCATGAGCTCCAGGAGCTTGCCGGACCACTCCGCGTCGCCCTCCAGCGCCTTGAGCGCCGAAACGCGCACGACGGGGACGTCGTCGCCCGGGAACTCGTAGGTCGACAGGAGCTCGCGGACCTCCATCTCGACGAGCTCCATGATCTCCTCGTCGTCGACCATGTCGGACTTGTTGAGCGCGACCACGATGTAGGGGACGCCGACCTGCCGGGCCAGCAGCACGTGCTCACGC
>NZ_CDWTMG010000154.1:4038-6512 GCF_977945845.1 Frankia sp. CcMO1 | reverse complement strand
AGTCCGCTCGAACTTCGCCTTCGCCACGGTGGTCCTCCTGTCGGACGTGGATGTGGTGCTGCTGCTGTCGCGAACTACTCGCCGCGAGCCTTCTTGACGATTTCCTCCGCGACGTTCCGGGGAACCTCGGCGTAGGAATCGAACTGCATGGTGTAGACGGCGCGACCCTGGGTCTTGCTCCGCAGGTCGCCCACGTAACCGAACATCTCCGAAAGCGGGACGGTCGCACGGACCACCTTCGCCCCGCTCACGTCCTCCATCGACTGGATCTGGCCGCGACGCGAGTTCAGGTCGCCGATGACGTCGCCCATGTAGTCCTCGGGCGTGCGGACCTCGACGGCCATCATCGGCTCCAGCAGCACCGGGTCGGCCCGGCGTGCCGCCTCCTTGAGCGCCATCGAACCAGCGATCTTGAACGCCATCTCCGACGAGTCGACGTCGTGGGCCTGGCCGTCGAGCAGCGTGGCCTTGACGCCCACCAGCGGGTAGCCGGCGAGGATGCCGTACTGCATCGCGTCCTGGATCCCCGCGTCGACGCTCGGGATGTACTCGCGCGGGACGCGGCCGCCGGTGACCTTGTTCTCGAACTCGTAGAACGTGCCCTCGCCGGTGTCCAGCGGCGCGATCGTGATCTGGACCTTCGCGTACTGGCCCGAGCCGCCGGTCTGCTTCTTGTGCGTGTAGTCGTACTTCTGGACCGGGCGCCGGATCGTCTCCCGGTAGGCGACCTGCGGCTTGCCGACGTTCGCCTCGACCTTGAACTCACGGCGCATCCGGTCGACCAGGATGTCGAGGTGGAGCTCGCCCATCCCCTTGATGATGGTCTGGCCGGTCTCCTCGTCCTGCTGCACCTGGAAGGTCGGGTCCTCCTCGGCGAGCTTCTGGATCGCGGTGCCGAGCTTCTCCTGGTCGCCCTTGGTCTTGGGCTCGATCGCCACGGAGATGACCGGCTCCGGGAACGTCATCGACTCCAGGACGATGGGGTTCGCCGGGTCCGACAGCGTCTCGCCGGTGGTGGTGTCCTTCAGGCCGATCACCGCGTAGATGTGGCCGGCGGCGGCCTCGTCCACGGGGTTCTCCTTGTTGGAGTGCATCTGGAAGATCTTGCCGATGCGCTCCTTCTTGCCCTTGGTGGAGTTGATCACCTGGGCACCGGTGGCGACCTTGCCGGAGTAGACCCGGATGTAGGTCAGCTTGCCGAAGAACGGGTGCGCCGCGACCTTGAACGCCAGAGCGGAGAACGGGTCGTCGTTCGCCGGCCGCCGGGTGAACGTCGTCTCCTCGTCACCCATCTTGTGGCCCTCGACCGCGGGGACGTCGAGCGGCGACGGGAGGTAGTCGACGACGGCGTCGAGCATGGGCTGCACGCCCTTGTTCTTGAACGCCGAGCCGCACAGCACCGGGTAGACCTCGCTGGCGATGGTCAGCTTACGGATCGCGCCCTTGATCTCCTCGGGCGTCAGCTCCTCGCCACCGAGGTACTTCTCGAGCAGCACCTCGTCGCTCTCGGCGACGGCCTCGAGCAGCGCCTGCCGGTACTCCTCGGCCTGGCCGGCGAGGTCGGACGGGATCTCCTCGATCTCGTACGCCTCACCCTTGCCGGTGTCGCCGCGCCAGGTGAGCGCGCGCGCGTAGACGAGGTCGATGACGCCGACGAAGTCGCTCTCCGCACCGATCGGCAGCTGGATGACCAGCGGCTTGGCGCCGAGACGCTCCTGGATGGTGCGCACGGTGAAGAAGAAGTCCGCCCCGAGCTTGTCCATCTTGTTGACGAAACAGATCCGGGGGACGTCGTACTTGTCGGCCTGCCGCCAGACCGTCTCGGACTGCGGCTCGACCCCTTCCTTGCCGTCGAACACCGCGACCGCGCCGTCGAGCACCCGCAGGTTGCGCTCCACCTCGACGGTGAAGTCGACGTGCCCGGGGGTGTCGATCAAGTTGATCTGGGTGCCCTCCCAGAAACAGGTCGTCGCGGCCGACGTGATCGTGATGCCGCGCTCCTGCTCCTGCTCCATCCAGTCCATCGTGGCCGCGCCGTCGTGGACCTCACCGATCTTGTAGTTGATCCCGGTGTAGAACAGGATGCGCTCGGTGGTGGTGGTCTTGCCGGCGTCGATGTGAGCCATGATGCCGATGTTGCGGACCTTGTTGAGGTCCGTCAGCACGTCGAGTGCCACGGGGTCTGCCTCGCCTCGAGAAGTGTGGTTTCCGGTGGGACGTCGCGCCGGTGGCCCTAGGCGGCCGGTGCCGGTTCGCGGCGCCGGCCGGTCACCAGCGGTAGTGGGCGAAGGCCTTGTTGGACTCCGCCATCTTGTGCGTGTCCTCGCGACGCTTCACCGCGGCCCCCAGGCCGTTGCTGGCGTCGAGGATCTCGTTCATGAGCCGGTCCGTCATGGTCTTCTCGCGGCGGGCGGCCGAGTAGCCGACCAGCCAGCGCAGCGCGAGGGTCGTCGCCCGGGAGGCCTTGACCTCGA
>NZ_CDWTMG010000154.1:0-3351 GCF_977945845.1 Frankia sp. CcMO1 | reverse complement strand
CCGGCACCTGGTAGGTCGCGCCACCGACGCGGCGGCTCTTGACCTCGAGGGTGGGCTTGACGTTGTCGAGCGCCCGCTTCAGCGTGATGACCGGGTCGTTGCCGGTCTTCTCGCGGCAGCCCTCGAGGGCTTCGTACACAATGCGCTCGGCGAGCGACTTCTTCCCGTCCTTGAGCACCTTGTTGACGAGCTGCGTGACGAGCGGCGACCCGTACACCGGATCGATGATGAGCGGTCGCTTCGGCGCGGGGCCTTTGCGAGGCATCAGCTCTTCTCCTTCTTCGCGCCGTACCGGCTGCGGGCCTGCTTGCGGTTCTTCACGCCCTGCGTGTCGAGCGACCCGCGAATGATCTTGTAGCGGACGCCGGGGAGGTCCTTCACCCGGCCGCCGCGAACCAGCACGATCGAGTGCTCCTGCAGGTTGTGACCGACGCCCGGGATGTAGGCGGTCACCTCGATCTGGCTCGTCAGACGCACGCGAGCGACCTTGCGCAGCGCGGAGTTGGGCTTCTTCGGAGTAGTCGTGTAGACGCGGGTGCACACGCCGCGGCGCTGGGGGCTTCCCTTGAGGGCAGGAGTCTTGGTCTTGCCGACCTTGTCCTGACGGCCCTTGCGGACCAACTGCTGGATCGTGGGCACCGGTTCTCCGAAGTCTCTCTCGTACTCGCGTCGCTCGTCACTGATCATTGCATTCCGTACTACCGTGCCGGTGGCTCCGTAACCCGAGGTCGGGCGTGTCGGAGACTCCCTCACGGCATTGGCCTTTGCCCGACATGGCGCCGTTCGGGATGGGCCTTCGTACGCGGCTGGCGGCCTCCGCCCGAACTGTTACCGGACCGAGAACTATCACCTGGGCACACGCGGCAGCCCGGGGGACCCGGGCACGAACGTCGAGATTACCGGCTAGCCCAACCGAGCGTCAAAACGACCCCGACCCCCTCGGCTTGGAGCACCGCGTGGTGAGTTGCGCTCGAAGGCGAGGCTCTCGGGACCGCCTCGGGAACTCGGCGTCAAGACTCACGCTCGCAGGCGTCCCCGCGATCATGTAATTACCGTGGATCATGTAATTCCCGTGGATCTCTACCGCACCTTCCAGCGCGCATTACATGATCCACGGGAATTACATGATCGCGGGTTGGCCTACCGGTCGTACCTGCCCAAGTCGAACTCCTCGAGCGGGACGGCCTGGCCCGTACCGGTGCCGAAGTGGCCGTAGTCGACCTCTTCGTAGCCCGGCATGGCGTACATCGCGCTCTTCGCCTCCTCGGTGGGCTCCACCCGGATGTTCCGGTACCGGGGCAGACCGGTGCCGGCCGGGATGAGCTTTCCGATGATGACGTTCTCCTTGAGGCCCAGCAGCGGGTCGCTGCGGCCCTCCATCGCGGCGTTCGTGAGCACCCGGGTCGTCTCCTGGAACGACGCCGCCGACAGCCACGAGTCCGTGGCCAGCGACGCCTTGGTGATACCCATCAGCTCCGGCCGGCCGGACGCCGGCTGACCGGACTCGGCGACCACCCGCCGGTTCTCCTCCTCGAACCGGGCCCGCTCGACCAGCTCACCGGGCAGCAGCTCGGCGTCGCCGGACTCGATGATCGTCACCCGCTTGAGCATCTGGCGGACGATGACCTCGATGTGCTTGTCGTGGATCGACACGCCCTGGCTGCGGTACACGTTCTGAACCTCGTCCACCAGGTGGATCTGGACCGAACGCGGTCCGAGGATGCGCAGCACCTGCTTGGGGTCGACGGCGCCGACGATGAGCTGCTGCCCGACCTCGACGCGCGAACCCTCCTCGACCAGCAGCCGCGACCGCTTGGAGATCGGGTAGGCCAGCTCCTCGGACCCGTCGTCCGGCGTCACGATGAGCTTGCGCGCCCGGTCGGTCTCCTCGATCCGGACCCGGCCGGCGGACTCCGAGATCGGCGCCACGCCCTTCGGCGTCCGGGCCTCGAACAGCTCCTGGACACGCGGCAGGCCGTGGGTGATGTCCTCACCCGCGACGCCACCGGTGTGGAACGTCCGCATCGTCAGCTGCGTGCCCGGCTCACCGATCGACTGGGCGGCGATGATGCCCACCGCCTCGCCGATGTCGACGAGGATGCCGGCCGCGAGCGACCGGCCGTAGCACCGGGCGCACGTGCCGACCTTGGACTCGCAGGTCAGCACCGACCGCACCTTGAGCTCGCGGATCCCGTTCTCGATCAGCAGATCGATGCTCGGGTCGCCGAGGTCGGTGTTCGCCGGAAGGACCACCTTGCCGCCGACGACGACGTCCTGCGCCGACGAGCGCGCGTAGACGCTGGTCTCGACGTCGTCGTGACGGCGCAGCTGCCCGTCCGCCCCGTCGACGGCGATCGGCATGAGCAACCCGCGCTCGGTGCCGCAGTCCTCCTCGCGGATGATGACGTCCTGCGCGACGTCGACCAGCCGCCGGGTGAGGTACCCGGAGTCCGCGGTCCGCAGCGCGGTGTCCGCCAGACCCTTCCGGGCACCGTGCGTGGAGATGAAGAACTCCAGCACCGACAGGCCCTCGCGGAAGTTGGACTTGATCGGGCGCGGGATGATCTCACCCTTGGGGTTCGCCACCAGGCCGCGCATGCCCGCGATCTGCCGCATCTGCATCCAGTTACCACGGGCACCGGACGACACCATCCGGAAGATGGAGTTCGTCTTCGGGAGGTTGCCCTCCATCTCCTTGGCGACCTCGTTGGTGGCCTGGGTCCAGATCTCGATGAGCTCCTGACGGCGCTCGTCGTCGGTGATCAGACCGCGCTCGTACTGCGCCTGGACCTTCGCAGCCTTCGACTCGTAGGTCTCGAGGATCTCCTGCTTCCGCGGCGGCGTGACGACGTCCGAGATGGAGACCGTGACGCCGGACCGGGTGGCCCAGTGGAAGCCGGCCTCCTTGAGCGCGTCGAGGCACGCCGCGACGGCGACCTTCGGGTACCGCTCGGCCAGATCGTTGACGATCGCCGAGAGCACCTTCTTGTCGACCTCCTTGTCCACGAACGCGTAGTCCGTGGGGAGGGTCTCGTTGAACAGGGCCCGGCCGAGGGTCGTCTCCAGGACGAACGGCTGCCCGGGCTCCCAGCCCTCCGGCGCCTCCCAGCCGTCCGGCGGCACGACGTCGTCGAACCGCAGCCGGATCTTGGCTTGCAGGTCCAGCTCCCGCGCGTCGTACGCCATGATCGCCTCGGCGACCGAGCTGAACGCCCGGCCCTCGCCCGGAGCGTTCTCCTTCGGCAGGGTCAGGTGGTACAGCCCGATGATCATGTCCTGGGTGGGCATGGTCACCGGCCGGCCGTCGGCGGGCTTGAGGATGTTGTTGCTGGACAGCATGAGGATCCGGGC
>NZ_CDWTMG010000153.1:10715-11580 GCF_977945845.1 Frankia sp. CcMO1 | reverse complement strand
GAGTCGTTCAGCGCGATGTGGGAATCTGCGGCAGAGCGGGACGCGAGCACCAAGATGCTCATTGATCGAGCTAGGAGTCTCGAACCATGAACAGTCACGATCTTTCCGGCACGGTGTGGCGCAAGAGCAGCTACAGCAACGCTAAGGAGTCGAAATGAAATAACTTGCGCGTTTCGAACCCTCCACAGGCCTGTGACCTGCGATGATGCTCTCGATCACGTATTTGTTACTTCATTACGTCCCCTAAGGGTGAATGTGTCGAGGTTGCGTTCCTTGACGGCGGCCTTGTCGCCCTACGGGACAGTAAGGACAATGGAACCGGGCCGGCGCTGGTCTTTACCGATGCGGAATGGTCGGCGTTCGTGCATGGTGTGACGGATGGAGAGTTCACGGCCTGACAGCCGATACGGCGTCCGCAGGGCGCCAAGATAGCACTTTAACACGTCTTCACTACTGTTGCCCGTCCGTGTGGTGCTCGAAGATCGCTACCGGACGGGCAACAATCCGACCGAGCGACGAGAGATAGGGCTCCCATCGTGCCGAAAGTCCGCGCTAAATTGGATCTCAGGTCTGGTTTCTACGACGATGTCTTGAAACGTGTCGAGCGGTCCCTAGACGTTCGCCTTGACCGAACCGCGGTGGTGCGGAAGCGACGCTCAATTGGCCTCGCCAGCGATAAAGGAACCTGGGTCCGTATCGAGGTTCGGTCCCTGGAGAAGATGACCGGTCAGGGATGGAACGGAATCGAGACCTCATCGATGCTTCGTGGCGTGGCTCGGCCCGCCGCCGGTACGACGCCGGCGGACCACCGTGATCACGCGCGAACCCGGCCTCCTCGAAGACCTGACGGGCCTTGACCGTCACG
>NZ_CDWTMG010000153.1:0-10491 GCF_977945845.1 Frankia sp. CcMO1 | reverse complement strand
GGCAACAACGCGGCAACAACGCGGCAACGCGGCAACGCGGCAACAACGGCGCCCGGCCCTACGCGGCGACGGCCTCCAGCGCGCGGTCGAAGTGCCGGTGGGCGGCCACGGCCGTGGTGAACGCGGAACCGAAGTCGTCGAGCACGGACGGCCCCGCAAGGTCGCGGACCGTCACGACACCCCGGTCGGACACCACCGCGTCACCCTGGTCAGCGACCCGCGCGCCCGGCAAGGAGGCGATCTCGAGCAACGACACCCCTGCGCCGACCGCGCCGATCGGCTTCGCGTGCTTGTACGCCTCGCCGACGTAGTGCACGGCCTCGCCGTTGTGTGTCAGTGCGGTGACACCGCGCTCGCCCGGGGCGACGAACACCGCGTCGTAGAGGACCGAGGACATGGTCACCAGCGTTCGGTCCACCGGCAGCGCGTCGCCGGACACCGTGGCGAGCATGCCTCCGTGCGGCGCGAGAACCTCCAGGATCGCGCCCTGTTCGCGCAGCGCGGCGGTGGCCGAACGCAATGCCACCTCGTCCACGCCGTCCGCCGCGAGCACCGCGATCCTGCGGGTGGCCACCCCGCTGGGCTGGTCGGCCTGGCTCAGCGCGGGTGAGGACCGTCCGTGGTTCGGGGTGCTCTCCGGTGGCACCGGCAGCCCGAGGTTCTCGGCGACCCCGGCCGCGAGTTCGTGGTCCACCTGGGCGAGATGTCCCAGGACACGCTCCTTGATCTGGGTGTAGTCGACCTTGCCGAGCTCGAAGCTGAACGCGTCGACGATGTGCCGCCGCTCCCAGGAGGACATGCTGTTCCAGAACAGGGTGGCCTGGCTGTAGAAGTCCTTGAAGCTCTCGCTCCGCTTACGGATCTTGTTCCCGTCGACCCGCTCGGCGTAGTGCACGTACCCGCCGTGCGCCGGATCGGAGAGCACCGGGCAACCGCCGCTGATCGAGTTCGGGAAGTACGACGTCTGGCGCTGCTGGATGCGATGCTGCCCGTAACCGTCGCGGGAGTTGTTGTGCACCGCCGCGACCGGCCGGTTGACCGGCAGCTGGGCGAAGTTCGGGCCGCCGAGCCGGATCAGTTGGGTATCCAGGTAGGAGAACAGCCGGGCCTGCAGCAGCGGGTCGTTCGTGAAGTCGATGCCGGGGACGACGTTCTGTACGCAGAACGCCACCTGCTCGGTCTCGGCGAAGAAATTGTCGGGGTTGCGGTTGAGCACCAGCCGTCCCACCGGCCGCACCGGCACCCGCTCCTCAGGAATGATCTTCGTCGCGTCGAGAAGATCGAAGTCAAACGCGTGCTCGTCGGATTCCGGCACGAGCTGCACGCCGAGTTCCCACTCCGGGAACGTACCGTTCTCGATCGACTCCCACAGGTCCCGCCGGTTGAAGTCGGGGTCCTTGCCCGCGATCTTCTGCGTCTCGTCCCAGACCAGGGAGTGCGTGCCGAGCTTCGGCCGCCAGTGGAACTTGACGAAGGTCCCCTGCCCGGCGGCATCGACGAACCGGAAGGTGTGCACGCCGAAGCCCTGCATCATCCGGTAGCTGCGCGGCAGTGCCCGGTCCGACATCAGCCACATCATCATGTGCATCGACTCGGGGACGAGGCTGACGAAGTCCCACAGGGTGTTGTGCGCGGAGGATGCCTGCGGAATCTCGTTGTGCGGCTCCGGCTTCACCGCATGGACGAAGTCGGGGAACTTGATACCGTCCTGAATGAAGAATACCGGCATGTTGTTACCGACGAGATCGAAGTTACCCTCCTCGGTATAAAATTTGACGGCAAATCCGCGTACGTCCCGGACCGTGTCCGCGGAACCGCGGGAACCGCCGACGGTCGAGAACCGTACGAACACCGGGGTACGCCGGCCGGCCTCGCCCAGGCAGTGCGCCCGGGTCACGTCGGCGAGCGACTCGTACGCCTCGAAGTACCCGTAGGCACCGGCACCGCGGGCGTGGACGACCCGCTCGGGGATGCGCTCGTGATCGAACCTGGTGAGCTTCTCCCGGAAGTGGAAGTCCTCCAGCAGCGTCGGACCGCGTTCCCCCGTCGCGAGCGAGTCGTCGGTGTGTTCGACACCGATCCCCTGGTCGGTGGTCATGCGGGCGCCGTCGTCGCCGACTCGGACGGCGTCGAGCTGCTGCTGCTTCGCGTCGTCCCGCGGGAGGCGCGACGTCCCAGGATCGGTCATGATGGTCACCTCGCTGACTGCCTGATGCTGTCCGGACGTACCCGGACCTACCCGCGACGACACGAGTAAATCTCGCTTCCGGACGGCGTCGCGCCGGCGTCGCGGTCTTCCCCACCGCCGACGGGAACCGGCGACGAACCAGCGAGGAGCCAGCGAGGAACCGGCGAGGAGGCATCCGTTGCGGGAGAACCTGGCGGAGTCGCGCAGCATCGCCCGGCTGCTCCACCCGCGCACGGTCGCCGTGGTGGGGGCGAGCCGCGAGCCGGGCTCGGTCGGTCACGAGGTCTTCCGCCGGCTGCTCGCCAGCGAGTTCACCGGCTCTGTCTATCCGGTCAACGCCGCGGCAACCCATGTGGCATCCGTCTACGCCTACCGGGACCTGTGTGACGTCCCAGTCGAGATCGACCTCGTGGTCGTCGCGGTGCCGGCGCCACGGGTCGCCGAGGTCATGCGGGCCTGCGCGGAGAAGGGGGTACGCGGCGTCATTGTGGTCGCGGCCGGCTTCGCCGACGGTGGTGACGAGGGACGGGCCCGGCTCGCGGACGTTATCCGGATCGCCCGTGACGGCGGCATGCGACTGATCGGGCCGAACGCGATGGGCGTCATCAACACCGTCCCGACGGTCCGGCTGCACGCCACCTTCGCGGTCGGCGACCCCCCGCCCGGCCGGGTCGGCCTGTTCACCCAGTCCGGGGCGCTCGCGGGCACGTTCCTCACCGACGCCTCCCGGCGCGCCCTGGGCATCTCCACGTTCGTCTCGATCGGGGACCGCTCGGACGTCTCCTGCAACGACCTGCTGCGGTACTGGCGCTCCGATCCACGAACCGGCGTGGTCATGTTGCATCTGCAGAGCCTGGGCAACCCACGCCGGTTCGCCCGGATCGCCCGCGAGCTCAGCCGGCACAAGCCGGTCGTGGCACTCAAGAGCGGGCGGGAGGCCGCCCACAGCGACATCGACGCCCTGTTCAGCAGCGCCGGGGTGATCCGCGTCGACACGTTGAGCCAGCTGTTCGACACGGCCCAACTGCTGGCCTGCCAACCGCTGCCGGCCGGCCGGCGGGTCGGCATCGTCGGGACCTCCAGCGCGCTCGCGGCGCTCGCCGCCGACGCCTGCCGTACCTACGGGCTCGGCGTGCCGGCGCTGTCCGCGTCGACCTGCGCCGGCCTCGCCACGCTGGTCGGCCATCGGCACGCCACGAACCCCGTCGATCTCGGGCCGCTGGCCGATCCGGACCGGTTCGACGCCGCGCTGCGCGCGGTCGCGACCTCCGGGGACGTCGACGCGATCATCACCCTGGTTACCCCGCACGCGCAGGTCGACCGGCTGGCGAGCTCGGTGCGCGCGGTGGCCGTCGAGAGCGGCCTGCCGGTGCTCGCCTCCTTTCTCGGGCAGGATGGGATCCCTGCCCATCTGGCTGTCCGGGACGGCTCGGGTACCCCGGGCCCGGGGTCGGTGCCGTCCTACGCCTCGCCGGAGTCGGCCGCGCTCGCGCTGTCCCGCGCGGCCGATCATGCCGCCTGGCGGACCCGGGACCAGGGCAGCGTCCCTGTGCTGGCCGGCATCGGCCTGGACCGCGCCCGTGCCAAGGCCGAGCGATACCCGAAGGACGGGGCGTGGCTGCCCGATGCCGCCGTCGCGACCCTGCTGGCCGGGGTCGGCCTGCGCGCCTGGCCGAGCCGGCGGGTCGGCAACCAGGCCGAGGCCCTCGCCGCGGCGGAGGCGTTCGGGTGGCCGGTGGCGCTGAAAATCGCCGACGAACGGTTCCGCAGCCGGCTCGACGTCGGCGCCGTCCAACTCGGAGTCGACGATGCGGCCGGGCTCACGCAGGCCTGGCAGGCCATCCGCGCCGCCGTCGGGCCGGGCGACATGCTCGTGCAGCCGATGGCCCCGGCCGGGGTCTCGACCGTGGTGCAGCTGCGGCAGGATCCCATCGTCGGTCCGCTGCTCTCACTGCGCCTGGGCGGGGTCGTCGCGGACCTGCTCGTCGACCCGCTCTCCCGCACGCTGCCGCTGACCGACCGGGACGCGGCCGAGCTCATCCAGGAGATCCGCGGCAGCGTGCTGCTGCTCGGCGGCTCCGGGGCGCCCGCCGCCGACACCGACGCCCTGGCCGACCTGCTGCACCGCGTCGCCCGGCTCGGGGAGGAACTGCCGGCCATCGCCGAGATCCTGCTTGATCCGGTGCTCGTCGGCCGCCGCGGCGTCGTGCTGCTGCATGCCGGCCTCCGCCTGCTCCCGCCCGAGACGGAACCACGGACGCTGCCGCGCACGCTCGCCGCCGACGGTTGAGCCCGCTCTCGGGCACGGGGACTGTCGCCCGGGAACTGTACGGTCGAGGGGTCAACACCGGCACCGGTACGGACCCAGCCGGTACCCGATCCAGCGGATTCGAGGACATGGATGACCGCCCGACAGAGGATCGCGTTCCAGGGCGAGCGGGGAGCCAACTCCCACATCGCCTGCCGGGACGTCTATCCAGACTACGACGCGGTCCCTTACCAGACCTTCGACGAGTGCTTCTCCGCGCTGGAGGAGGGTGAGGTGGACCTGGCGATGATCCCGGTGGAGAACTCCACCGCAGGTCGGGTCGCCGACATCCACCATCTGCTCCCCCGCCCCGGGGTGCACATCATCGGCGAGTACTTCCTGCCGATCCGTCACCAGCTGCTCGGCCTGCCCGGGGTGACCCTCGACGAGGTGAAGACGGTGCACAGCCATCCCCAGGCGCTGGCCCAGTGCCGGGAGGCGCTGCGCACGCTGGGTCTGACGGCGGTCGCCCACGCCGACACCGCCGGGGCCGCCCGGGAGATCGCCGAGGCCGGCAATCCGACCAGGGCCGCGATCGCCTCCCGGCTCGCCGCCGAGGCGTACGGGCTGCAGATCCTCCAGGCCGATCTCGAGGACGCGGACCACAACACGACGCGGTTCCTGATTCTGTCCGGCGAGAACCTGCGCGCGGCCGCCGGTGTCGGCCCGATCGTCACGACGTTCTTCTTCAAGGTGCACAACCGGCCCGCCGCGCTCTACAAGGCCCTCGGCGGCTTTGCCACGAACGGGGTCAACATGACCCGTCTGGAGAGCTACATGGTGGGCGGGGGCTTCGTCGCCACCCAGTTCCTCGCCGACATCGAGGGCAGCCCGGAGGAGCCGGCCGTCGCCCGCGCCTTCGAGGAGCTGTCCTTCTACGCCGACCACCGCATCCTCGGCGTCTACCGGGCGAGCCGGTACCGGGAACGGATCAGCACCGGTTCCGGGGCCTGATCGGCCTCCGGTGGAACGCGCCCCGGCAGAAGCCCTGGTAGAAAAGGACCAGCGGCATGTTCGGACGGCCGGAGAACTACGGCCGGAGAATTGACGGCAGGAGAACTACGGACGAAGAACTTCGGACGACAGGAGAACCAGGTGATCTCCCCGGTCCGTCTCGGGACCCTCCACCCGTCCACCCAGGCGCGTCCCGGGCCACCGAAGGACACCCCACCCAAGCCGGCGCCGCCGCCGATGCCCGGCTGGCGCCGCCTGCTGCTGCCGCTGGGGCTGTTCATCACGTTCCTGCTGCTGATCGGGCCGAGCCTGTTCGCCGTCCGGCCGGAGTCGCTGACGTACTCCGAGTTCCTCGATCGGGTGAATGCCGCCGCCGTGCGGTCGGTGTCCGTCGACGACCGCGGCGCCGTCGACGGCACGCTCAAGACCGGCAAGGACTTCACCTCCCAGATCCCCACCGCCCTGGACACCGGTGATCTCACCGGCCAACTGCGGGCGAAGGGTGTGCAGATCACCGGGACACGGGCCGGCACGTCGTTCTGGTCGGTCGTGCTGAGCTTCCTGCCGCTGCTGCTGCTCATCGGGTTCTTCGTCTGGTCGGGCCGGCAGGCCCGCAAGATGGGCGGTCTGGGCGGCATCGGCATGTTCGGCCGGTCGAAGGCGAAGATCACCGAATCGGAACGGCCGGCGACCAGGTTCAGCGACGTCGCCGGGTACGAGGGCGCGAAGCAGGAGATCAGTGAGGTCGTCGACTTCCTGCGCCATCCCGAGCACTACACCCGGGTCGGCGCGCACGGCCCGCGCGGGGTGCTGATGGTCGGGCCGCCCGGTACCGGCAAAACGCTGCTCGGCCGGGCGGTCGCGGGCGAGGCGGATGTCCCGTTCCTGTCCATCACCGGTTCCGGTTTCGTCGAGATGTTCGTCGGCGTCGGGGCCTCCCGGGTGCGGGACCTGTTCGCCGAGGCCCGCAAGCGGGCACCGTCGATCATCTTCATCGACGAGATCGACGCGATCGGCGGGCGCCGGGGGGCGAACGTCATCGGCGGCAACGACGAACGCGAGCAGACCCTCAACCAACTGCTGGCCGAGATGGACGGCTTCGAGCAGGACACCGGGGTGGTGGTGCTGGCCGCCACGAACCGGCCGGAGACCCTGGACGCGGCGCTGCTGCGGCCCGGCCGCTTCGACCGCCAGGTCACGGTGCCGCTGCCCACCCAGTCCGAACGCCTGGCGATCCTGAAGGTGCACGCCCGGGGCAAGGCCCTCGCGCCGGACGCCGACCTCGACCGGATCGCCCGCGGCACCCCCGGCTTCTCCGGGGCGGACCTGGCGAACGTCGTCAACGAGGCGGCCATCCACGCGGTCCGGGACGACCGGGAGGTCGTCACCGCCGAGGACCTCGACGCCGCGCGGGACCGGATCCTGCTCGGCCGCCGCGACGCCTCGAACGCGCTGCTCCCCGAGGAGAAGAAGTCCGTCGCAGTGCACGAGTCCGGCCACGCCCTGGTGGCGGCGTTCTGCGAACACGCCGACCCGGTGGCGAAGGTGACGATCCTGCCGGCCGGGATGTCCCTCGGTGCCACCGAGCAACTGCCCGAGGCCGAGCGGCACCTGTATACCGAGGGCTACCTGCTCGACAGTCTCGCGGTCCGGCTCGGCGGCCGAGCGGCGGAGCTCGTCGTCTTCGGCCACGGGTCCACCGGGGCCTCCTCCGACCTGACCGGCGCGACCCAGCTGGCCACCCGCATGGTGCGCGAGTTCGGCCTGTCGGCCGCGGTCGGCCCGGTCGGCTACGGTACCCAGAACCCGCAGTACCTCGGCGGGGAGGAGCTGGTCAGCCGACCGTACTCGGAACAGACCCAGCGCCTGATCGACGCCGAGGTCGCCCGGCTGCTGCGCGAGGCCGAGGCGCGGGCGGTCGATCTGCTCACGACCCATCGCGACGCCCTCGACACCCTCGCCGGGATGCTGCTGGAGCAGGAGACCGTGGACGGCTCTGTGGTCGAGGCCGTCGCGCGCGGGTCCACGACCGCGGAACGTGCGCCGACGCGGGTGCCGCTGCCCGGCTGACCGCCGATGCCCGCGGTCCAGATCTCACCGCGCCGCGCCGGCGCATGTCCTCGGTGTCGAGCACGCCCTCGGCCCAAGCGTTCATCGAGGTGTGCTCGCTCCGACCTCCCGATTACAAGATTGGTGCGCTCCGTCCGTGGACATCGTCGACTCGTCCAGCACCGATCTTCGATAGCATGCCGCACTGCTGTCGGGGTGCGGCGAGCGGTCGCTAGGATCATGCATCGTGCAGGGCAAAATGGGTTTATTCGCGGCGATCGTCGGTGAACCTCGGCGTAGGGTCAGGCCCGCATCATGATTGTTGATCGGGCACGGGTGGCAGCGGCGCTTCCTGGCTACGAAATGGGTGACCAGATCGGTGCTGGCGCGTTCGGGTTGGTGCTGGCCGGCTGGCATCGCGGCCTGCAGCGTGATGTTGCGATCAAGGTGCTGGCCGCAGGGGGACATGCCAGGCTGGCGGCCGGGTTCGCCGCCGAGGCGCGGATCCTCGCGGGCCTGGATCATCCGCACATCGTTCGGGTGTACGACTACGTCGAGGCCGACGAGCTGCGTCTGATCGTCATGGAGATGCTGGCCGGCGGGACCCTGACCCGCCGCCAGGCGGGCATGAGCCAGCAGGGGGCCTGTGCGGTCGGTCTGGCGGTGGCTGGGGCCCTGTCGTGTGCGCATTCCCGGAGTGTGCTGCATCGTGACATCAAACCTGACAATGTACTGTTCGACACCACTGGTTTGTTGAAGGTAGCCGATTTCGGAATCGCGAAACTGGTGGGTGGGGTGGCGGCCACCGCGAACACGGTGATCGGGACACCGCTGTTCATGGCTCCCGAGCAGATCGCGGGGAGCCGGCTGGGGCCGGCCACAGATCTGTACGCGCTCGGGGTGATGCTGTATCTGCTGCTGGCCGGTACCGCGCCGTTCGATCCGCCCGCACAGGCGCCGTGGCGACACCACCTCGACCGCGGTATCCGGCCGCCCGCCGGGGTGCCTGCGCCGGTGGCAGAGGTGGTCCTGGGCGCGCTGGCCGAGGTCCCGGCGGACCGGCCGCCGTCCGCGCACGCGTTCGCGGTTGATCTCGCCCAGGCAGCCGCCAGCGCGTACGGCCCGGGGTGGATCGCCTCGTCGGGGATGTCGCTACAGCTCGACGGCGAGGTCCGCGCCGCCGCCGAACACCCAGCCGCGTCTACCTGGCAGCTGCCACCGCCCGCCGCCGACGGCGTATCATCTCCGCGTCCGGCGGGCAGCACTCCGCCGGACCGGGCAGCCGGCGGGAGCATCACCAGCCGTGGGCGTCACCCCCGGTCCCGTCCCCGGCCGGCCACGCCGCCGCGTCACCGCCGCGCCGCCGCCCTCGCAGTGCTGCTTCTTCTCACCGTCGCCGGTACCGTCCTCATCACCAGCGTGGCTCGCAGCGGGAATCCGCGCGAGCCCAGTGCCCGCCCACTAGGCCAACCCCTGGCTGCCCACACCGGTTGGGTGCGCTCGGTGGCGTTCTCCCCCGACGGCCGCACCCTGGCCAGCGGCAGCGAGGAGCGAACGATACGGCTGTGGGATGTCACCGACCCGACCGCCCCCCGCCCTCTCGGCCCGCCCCTAACCGGCCACACCAGCACCGTATGGTCGGCGGTGTTTTCCCCGGATTGGCACGCCCTGGCCAGCAGCAGCGCCGACGGCACAATCCGGCTGTGGAATGTTACCGACCGGTCCAACCCCCGCCCGCTCGGCCAACCCCTGACCGGCCACACAGGTGTCGTGGCATCGGTGGCGTTCTCTCCGGATGGGCGTACCCTGGCCAGCGGCAGCTGGGACAAGACGGTACGGCTGTGGACGGTGGACTGACCGACTACCTGGGCCACAACCCCACCCGCCGGGTTACCGTCGGGCGGGAGCGGCTGCGGCAGCTGCTTCACCACCACTCCATCTCCTTCCAGCGCACCCGAACCTGGAAGGAAACCACCGACCCGGACGCCGGCGCCAGGCTGGACCGCATCGAGGAAGTGACCCGCCGCTTGCCCGACCGCTGCTTTCGCCTTCGACCAGTTCGGGCCACTGTCCATCCGCCCTTGCCACGGGACCTGCCCGGCGCCACGCAAGCACCCCGACCGCGTGCACGCCACCTACCACCGCACCCACGGCATCCGCTACTTCCACGGCTGCTACTCCCTCGGTGACGACACCCTGGCCGCGCTCACAAGCATCCGCGCCTCCGGCGGACCTCGTAACCGTGATGATGCCGGGGTTGCCGTGAGGTCAACGTTCGGGCGTAGCCAAGATCTTGAACAGCATGGTGTTGGCGGTGGTGAGCGTCTGGACGTCAACCCGGCGCAGGCATTCACCCAGGGCGGCCTTGGCCACGAACGTGACCAGGCCCATCACGGCCCACTGCCCCTCCCCCAGGTCGACGCAGAACCCCTCGTCGGTGGCGTGCTCCACGACCAGGGCGACCAGCACGGTCGGCTCGTCGGCGATCTCGTTGTAGACCGTGGAGCTGAGGACCAGCACCGCCTGCGGCGCCGGCCCGATGCCCGCGGTCCAGATCTCACCGCGCCGCGGTGGCCTCACCCGGCGGCGTCGGCGAGATTGGGCAGCCCCGACACCGCGAGAGCCCGCTGGTTGGCCTCCCCGAAGGCGAGGGCCGCACCGGCCACCGCCGGGTCGGCCCTCACCCAGGCCCCATGCGCGGCGCAGCGCCGGCGCATGTCCTCGGCGTCAAGCACGCCCTCGACCCAGGCGTTCATCGAGGTGTGCTCGGCCTCGGCGTACCGCTTGACCGCCTCGTAGGCCTCATCCGAGAGCCGGAGCGTGATCGTGCGCGACATGCGCAACATGCTAGCAAGATCTGAATGCTAGCAAGATCTGACAGCAGTATCCGCCACAGCGCGGAACGCATGGTCGCACTATCCGGTCACCAAAATCGACATATTATATGTCCATTCATGTGATTCCGTTGCCCTAGTACTCAACCCGACTTTTG
>NZ_CDWTMG010000152.1:0-11400 GCF_977945845.1 Frankia sp. CcMO1 | reverse complement strand
TCCATGTCAACCGAGGCTGCGTGAATAGCCCAGGTAGACGCCAAGGTCGGTAGGCCAGCTGACGACACTGCGCCATGGGCGACGCGTCGGGATATGAGCTTGACGGTGCCACCAGGCTGCTACGTCGAGGGACTGGCGAGCGTGAGGAAGAAGAGGGCAATGCAGACCATGGCGCAGGTCCACCCGATGGCCCTAGAGGCATGACGATTCTTCGTTGCGGCAATGACGGACATGGACCGCGCCACCTCCCATGCTTCAGCGCTTCGGGTTGGGGCTGAGGGGCGCACCGTGACCGCAGGCCCGCTGTGGAGAAGAGGGTCGACGGCCTTCGCCGGGTGGTCCCCATGAGAATTGAACGCAAAGGGATTCCCCGGACTGGCATGTGCAATTCGCGGCCTCATGATCTGGGCGACCTCATAGCCGTTCACCACAAAGGTGATCAGGTAACCGATACCGATTATCAGGCCCACGGGGGTAGACAACGGTTGAGCACTGCTCCAAGTTTGGCTCGCCACTAGTGCGCCAAGCCCGAAATGGACCGCAAGCAACATGTTCGCCTTGGAGTCAATTTGCTGCGTAAGTGCCTGGAAGGAGCCCAAGGCTGCGAGCGCTGCTGACAGCTCCTCGGTTTCCGGCTGGTGCGACGGCGTCGGGTTCACTGTGGGACCGCTGTGGGATTGAGGAGGCCCGACCCGTTAACCCCTGACTCTAAAGACATCCCTCGGAGCTCAACGGCCAACTCTGGCCGTTCGTAGGATGTGAACACCTTCTCCAACTGGCCGAGGAGCTGGCGGTGATGACCTGGCTCCAGGTCCCCCAGAAATTTGTCGAGTACGCCTGCAATAAGCTGGATAGATGAAGGGCCGTCCGCCGTTGATCTCTCGACCAAGGTGGCCGCATGCTCAAACACTTCGCCCATGTCAACCATTTCGGACAGCAACTCAGAGCGGCCGTCAAGCCACCACAGACGTGCCAAGGCTGGATCGCGAAGTACCTGGTCGCGTAAGTGGTTCCACTCAGCGATACGTGCCATGAGATGTTCACCGGCCAATGTGCCAATGCGCCTCGCCGCGAGCGACTTCACGGACACCGCGCGGACTTCGGCATCGACACTAAGATGCACCGAAAGACTCGCCACTCCGGGGGGACGGATGCTCCGGGAAATTGCGGCGGTGAGGGCGTACTGCGCTTCCTCGACATAGGCAACGGGCCAGCGCTGAGTGACAATTTCGACGTCCGCCTTGACCTGGTCGAATAGGTCGGCCTGCCTGGCGGGACTTATGTCATAGCTAGGTCCGGCATGCAAATGTAGGACGAGACGGCCGCGGAAAGGGATCTCCTGCATGTCGCTCATTAGGAGCACCCGCTGCGTTACCTCAACCTGTGCGACGTAGCCGGAGCGTGCCTTCCGAAGCCAGGCCCGGTATCGCTTAGCCCACGTACTCGACACTAGCTATTCCTTCCTCGGCGTTCTGCGTTGATGGCCCCAAACCGTCCTTGTCATGTATGGCGCGCATCAAATCACTGTGCAGTCTCACCCGTGCCTCCGACACATGGTCGTCGCCCCGCCGAAACCAGGCTTCGACGGCGGGACCGATTAGCGCAAGGTCGATGCTGCTACGACAGGCTTTAGCGAAGACGCCGACTACAAGCTCTTCGGGCGCGCAGCCCTGCAGGACTGCGTCCAGCCATGTCGCGGCTGTCGCAGCGGCTTCGTCTCGCGTTACGGGCTGCCGTAGTGCCTGCCGCCAGCCGCGACCGAGTACCTGCACAAAGTCGTGCCCTGGCAGGCGTTCTAGCATGACGATCGCGCCGTCGGCGTTCCGAAGTTTGGCGAGGCGCAAGAACACGGTCGCGCCGGTGGCGGCACGGGTCGGTTGGTTGGCATCGCTCCATTCCACAAGCTCCTGCTCGAGCTGGAAGCCGATCTTGTCGCCCTCGGCGAGCTGACAGATAGTTCCGGCCAAGGCCTGCTGCACCGAAATTGTGTCGCGGTTCGCGAGGTGCCGGAGGCGGGTGAGGGCGACCTGCGGATACTGCTCTGCCAAGGAACTAGCGCACACGTCGGCGACAAGCAAGTGCAGCTCTTCTGCGGCACCGTGCTGCTTTGCCCACTCGTAAAGCCTCCGTCGTACCGGGCGGCCAATCTCTTCGGTGACTGCCGCGTCGGCCAGTAGCCGCGACGCCGCCACGCGGAGATCCTGCCGTGCCCAGGCTGCCGCAGTGTCAAGGACAAGCCCGGCTTCCTGTTGCCTAACGGCGAGTTCAACGAGGGTCCGGGCGCCACGATCCCGTTCGAGCTGCCCGAGTGTCTTCTGCAGATCGGTGAGCCAACGCTGAATGGTCGTGTGGAGTTGGGGGCGGTCGGTCCAGACCCGATCGAGAATGGACTTGGCATAGTCCGTACGACCAAAGGTGACCGCTCCATCGCGCACGACCGCGCTCACCTGGTCTAAGCGCGCGGCCAGACCTGGCCCGGCCAACCCTCGGCCAGCTGGGCGCTCTAGTCCCGCGGCGGAAAGCAGAGCGTCCGCAGCGATGAAGACGGTGCTGGGAGTGGTTCCTTCGAATGCCGCGGCAGCCAAGAGCGTTGCGCGGCGGTCCGCCGCGTCCCCCATCCCTTCGACGGTATCGTCCCATCGTTTCAACTCCTCCTCCCAGTTTCCGTAAGCGGCGATGACCTCCTCGACGTGGCGTAGTTCTCTATCGCCTCGCTGTGTCGTGACACTCCGAACGAGGTAGGCCAGACGTGCTGCATCAGCAGGGGTTGCTGTTGCAAGCAGTGCCTGTGTCCTTGGTTCGTCAAACCAATTCTGCGCTGCCTCACTACCAATGACTGAGGAGAGCGTGCGCCGGAAAACTTCACCGGCATCCGGTAGTCCTAAGACGACGGCCATGTTGCGGCGTGCGAGATCGACATCGTCAGCGACTCGCCGAGTGGCCAGGATGACGACCGGACGGTGAGCGCCTCCTAGTTCCTGCAGGTAGCGGTCCAATACGATGCGGGCGATGGACGGTGTGTCGGCGAGTGAAGACAGGTCTATGATGTACCCGTAGCCATCCTCGGCGGGAAGGTTGCGATCCGCGTCATCCACATCCGGCATCACCTCCTGAATTTTCACGCCCGCGTGGATTAGCAGGTTGACCGCGGCGATCCGCCGGCCACTGCAGGGAGCCCCTACCAAGCCGACGGCTCCGATCTCTTGCAGCTTCCTCAGAGCCTCCGACCACCCCGGTGGCGACACGAACGTTTGCTCACAACTCCGCAGAAGTGTGGGGTCGAGTGCAGCCGCGGCAACTCTTCGGCTGTAATGGTGGTGAGTTACCACGTCCCCCTGGACCTGCTGCGCGGTCACGAGGGAGGCCACGTCGCCGTAGACCGCGAGTCCCGGGTCAGTGCCGGAGCGCCCGTCCTGAATAGTCATTACAAGTCCCCCTCGCTCTCGCCCTGCTGTCGCTTACCGTTAGGCTGCCCAAACGGTGCGGTGTTGAAGGTAGTAGATAGTCCGCCGCTAATGAGTCCTGCCGTGACGCTTTGTCCTACATCACCATGCACTGTCGTCGTGGGTCCTGAAGTCGGCGATACGGGTTCATGGGATTGACCATCCCTCGTCACTTCCTGGTTGGTCGACTCCGGCTTTGTTCGGTCATGTGACGGTGCTGGCACGTAAAGCCAGGCTGGTTGAGCGAAATTCTTGACTTCAGCCGTGACTGGGGAGAACTGGTCAGGATGTAAAGCAGTGTATCCAGCTGTAACGACGTCCTCGAATACGCGCTGGGAAATAATTGCCGCGAGCATTGTAACGTCGGGATTGGTCGACGACAGAACGCGCCGTGTCGGCCTCGCATTGACTAGTCGGAATAGCTCGTTGGTTGGGGTTGATGCCCGCTCGAGCGAGGTCTCTGCTGCGTCGCCCGGCACCGGGCCTACGTGAATTGCTAGGCGCAAACGCAACCGCATGTCGCGGTGTGATGCGCGTAGACTGACATCCCGCTCAGTAAGGACCTCTTGCAGCGTGTCCAGCAAGGGGTGAATGAGGTACGGGAGCGATGCCGGCGGCGTGCCGAAAACATAGGTGTCGCCTACGGTTTGGGGGAAGCGACGATCATTCCAGACCTGGTTTAGCCCGCTGCGTTCCATGGCGTCCTGAAGGACATCTGAGAGCAGTCCTGTTAGAGCTGGTAGACGAGCGCTGGGGTTTCGGCTGAAGCCCTCTGCGTCCACCGCCAGCAGAGCATGGTAGGGGGGCAGGGCGGTGGTGCCCATTGCTGACAGATGCGTCATCGCGATCCTCGGTTCTCATTCCCATCGGGTGTACACGTGTGCTTCGCATCGACGATGACATAGGAGAGCGACGGATCTGTGCAGATCTGGACAGAGCGGGGGATCGACTCAGACGATCCGCGGCCACGGCTGCGAGTCGTCGGCCAAGGCGCGAAGCTGGGCAAGATCGTGAAGGACGAGGCGCTGTCGCCCTGTACTGATCAGCCCACGTCTGCGTAGCGCGCCAAGTTCGGCGGCGAAGGCCGAGCGGGAAAGGCCCACGGCTCTGGCCAGCTCTTCTTGGGAGAGGCCAACCTCAAGTGCGAGGCCTTCTCGATGACCGCGACCCGTGGTGGCGCCAAGTCGGAGGAGGATACGAATCACTCGTTGAGTAGCGGAGGGGTCGGTGAGGTCAGCCCGTATGTCCTCTCCCTCGCGGAGCCTTGACAGAACGTGCCTCAGCAGGACGTCCGACGCCTCGAACCTCTCGACCATGTCGCGGAACCGCTCGGCCGAGACCGTGTACGTGATTCCCGGGGTGACAGCAACGACTGTTGCTGAGCGCTGGCCCCCGTCCCACGCAGTGATCTCCCCGAGAGCCTCGCCTGGTCCGCGGACGGCCAGGAGAATATCCCGGCCGTCAGGCTCTACGCGGGTGATCTTTACGGCGCCGTGCGTGAGTAGCAAGACGTGGGTGCCCTCTTCGCCTTGCCGCATGAGCACGTTGCCGCGCGAGTGCTTTCGCACTCGCCCAGCACGAATCAGAGCGTCCCAGGCGTCGCCTGGAAGCGAGTCGAAGAGCCCTGGCACTCACTCCTCCTGGCTGCGCGTCCCTCGACTGTACTAAGCGAACCGGCGCTGAACAGAGGGTGACTGACGGCGCAGATGCCTGGGGCGGGCCAACATCCAGTGGCTGATCCTCGTCGGCACCTCGTTCGTCGTCTCGGCCTACCTCCAGGTGACCAAGGTGTGGCTAACGCTCGGCGACGAGCCGCAGCCCCGATCACTGGGCGAACTTCGATCTTGGTGACGCCCAGCGCTCTGGTGAAGAGTGCGAGTAAGTGGCGAGCACGTCCACGGATATTTGCGCAGGTCAGAGGCTAGTTCCCGAGGTAGTGGGACTGGCCTCTTGATCGTTTGTCCGCAGATTTTTCCGCAGGACTGGACGGCACGGGGAGGACTTTCGAGTCTCCAGTCGGACAGACTCGGGCCCTTGTGAATTGATCAACTGTTGTGCTGTGCCGGCTGTGGTTCGAGCGCTCGGGCTCGGTTCGGTGGTCACCGGTGAGCGCGGCGCGAGGGGGTGGGGACGCCGGGCCGCGGTCGTTCGAGGGTGCGGCGCAGGTGTCGATCATGTTGGTGATCGGGCTGGCCGCGGGCGCGGGCAGCTTCACGCATGTGCACGACGTCGCTGAGGCGCATGGTCAGGAAGGGTGGTTGGCGTGGGCGGACGCCGTCGTCCTGGAGTTGATGTCGATCGCGGCGGGTTTGGAGTTGCGGCGGCGCAAGCGTGCTGGGATGTCGGTGGCGTTCCCGGCCGGTGTCTTGGCGGTCGCCGTCGTGTTGTCGCTGGGTGCGCAGGTGGTGGACGCCGAGCGGTCGGTGCTCGGTTGGATCGCCGCGGCGATTCCGGCGCTGGGGTTCCTGGTCATGGTGAAGATCGCTCTGGCGCATACGGGCGTCGCGCATGGCCCGGCGCGCGCCCGGCAGGAGCTCGCGGCCGAGCAGCCACGGGAGCCGTCCGCGGAGGATCCGACGGTGATCGCGTTGCTGCCGGCCGCTCGCTCAGCGGCGGCACTGATGGACGAGCAGGGGCGTCGGCTTTCGCGGCACGCGTTGGCTGAGGCGCTGCGGGCGCAGGGCTATCCGGTGTCCAACGCGCGAGCGTCTTTCCTGCTGCGGACGCTGAAGGGCGAGCGGTGCAACGTGCTGCCGCTGCGGCGGGCACCCATGGGTGAGGGTGGTGAGGCGTCTGCTGGACCGGGCTAGACCGGTGTAGCTGGTCGGGTGGGGAGGCGCCCGACGGCTGCGAGTACCGGTACGGGTGCGGGTCCGCGGATCCCGGGGGCGCGCCAGCGGTCGGCTCGGATCAGTCCTGGGCGCACTAGTTCTGATCCCCGGAGGTAGGTCTGGATCTGCTGGTGGTCTCGCAGGCGCAGGGGCCGATCGTGGCGTGGTGGAGCTCGGCGGCGGCAAGGGTTCGGCGCCGCCAGGTGTCGGCGTCAACCCCGGTCTGGCCGCTGCCCGCGGGCCGCTGGACCAGAGCGGGGTCGGCGGTCAGGTGCGTCAGGGCGAGGTGGCTGCCGGATGCGCACGACCGCCGCACGAGGCATGTCAGGTCCGTGGCTTCCTGGTCGGTCAGGTATTCGAGCAGCCCGACCATCAGGACGCCGACCGGTCGCGTGAGGTCGACGTGCAGCCGGTTCGGCAGGGCGAGGACGTCGCCCAGTTCCCGCGTGTCCGCCTCGATGACGATGGTGCGTTCGTCGGTCGCCAGGCGTGCCCGGGCGTGCGCCACCACCATCGGGTCGTGGTCTACGTATGCCACTCGCGCCCGGGGGTTCCGGATCTGGGCGATCTGGTGGACGGTCGGGTCGTGCGGCAGGCCGCAGCCGAGGTCGAGGAATTGGTCGATGCCCGCTCCGGTCATGTAGATCACCGCTCGGCGGAGGAAGGATCGGCTGGCTCGGGCGCCGGTGGCGACCCACGGCGCGACGGCACGGATGGCGTCGGCAGCGGCGCGGTCGACGGCGAGGTTGTCCTTTCCGCCGAGCCAGTGGTCCTGCACACGTGCGGTCGTCGCGGGCTGTTCGATCCGGGCTTGGGTGGCCATCTCCTCAGACCGCCGCTCGCATGGTGTGGACGGCGTCGCCGGTCAGCGGCCACCAGCCGAGTCCGCGCAGCATCAGCCCGATCCGTTCGCCATCAAGGGCGAAGATGACCTCGTCGGTGGCCCATTCCCCTTGGGGCGCGGCCAGCCAGCGACGCAGCCGGGCGCGGTCGAGGACGGCGGCGCCGTGGCCGGCGTAGCGGACGTGCATCAGGTCGCCGCCGATGCTGAACTCCACGCGGACGACGCCCCCGGTGGACAGCGGCAGATCCAACGACACACCGCTGACCGTTCGCCTGCCGGCAACGCCCGAAGTCGCTCTGTGCGCCATGACGCTCCCCGTGGGTCCGTGCCCTCAGCGAGTCCAGCGACGGTGGCCGCCGGCCCGCTGCTTGCTGGCGGTCAGCGTGCCCCGTGGCCAAGGGAGAGCCTCGGACAGTTTGTCCGAGGTCGTCGTCGTGCCTGCTCGATACCGTGCTCGCCGGAGGCTTGTAGCCTCGATTCATCGCGGACCGGAGGTTGGGGGAGCGAGCGGGTGCGTACGTCAGGCGTCGGCGGCCGGGTGGGGTTCTGGCGCGAGCGTCGAGGCTTCACCCGGGGGCATTTCGCCGATCTGATGGGCCGCTCACCGAGTTGGGTCGACAAGATCGAAACAGGGGAGCGGCAGCTGGACCGGATCTCGGTCCTGGAGCAGGTCGCCGAAGCGCTGCACCTGCCCATTCACGTTCTGCTGGACGACGACTCGTTCCAGCGCGGAGCGCAGTGCGTGGACCCGGCGGAGATCGCCGCGATCAGGGCGGCGCTGCAGCGCTACGACGTGGCAGATGACGGGGCGCCGCAACCATCTGGCGAGACGGACACGCCGGTGACCTTGGCGCGGCTGCGCCGGCACGTCGACCACGCCTGGACTGCGTTCCAGGCGTCGGACTACGCCGCGCTCGGCCCGGTCCTGGCGCGGCTCCTGGACGAGGTCACCACCACCGCCGCGGCGCGTGCCGACGACCGGGACCTGGCCGCCGGCCTGCTGTCCGAGACGCACCAGATCATCGCGTCCACGACGCGCAAGCTCGGCTATGTCGACCTGGAATGGATCGCCGCCGAGCGGGGACTGAGGACGGCCGCTGCCAGTGGCGATCCGGTGGTGTTCGGTGGTGCCGCGTTCCGGGTGGTGAACGCGCTGCGGGACAACAGTGGACCCGCTGCGGCGGTGGCGACCGCTCGGGAGGCCGCGGACCGCCTTGCAGCTGGTCGCGCGGTCTCTGCCCCGGAGCAGTCGGTCTACGGCCATCTGCTGCTACAGGGCGCCATGGGCGCAGCCGAGGCGGACGACGCCGCGACCGCCCGCCACTTCCTCGGCGAGGCGCGCGCCGCGGCCGCATCGCTGGGCGTTGACCGCAACGACTACTACACGGCGTTCGGCCCTACGAACGTGGTCATTCACGAGGTCGCTGCCATGGTGGAGTTGCACGAGTGGACGACCGCGTTGCAGGTCGCCACCGGCCTGCACACGCCGCAGCTCACCCTCCTGCCGAAGGAACGACGAGCCAATCACCTGCTCGAAATCGCCCGTGCCTACAGCCTGGCGGGCAAGCGGGACAACGCCCTGTGGGCACTGCTCGAAGCCGACGAGATCGCCCCCAAGGAGATCCGCTGCCGCCCGGCGGCCCGCGATCTGATCGCTGACCTCATCCGCCGCTCCCGCACCCGGCCATCCCCAGATCTCGCACGCTTGGCGCAACACGCGGGTGTCACCGCGTGACCCCGACCGAACCCCCGGCCGATCCTGCGGCTGCGGTGCTGTACGTCATCTGCTGCGCCGCCCCACCGGCCCGCCACGTGGACCAACTCGTCACCGCCGCTCAGCAGGCAGGCTGGGACGTCGCTGTCATCGCCACACCGCAGGCCACCAGGTTCATGGACATCCCGCAGTTGGAGACGCTGACCGGGCACGTGGTGCGCAGCCAGTACAAGGAACCAGGCACCCCGGACGTCCTGCCGCCGCCGGACGCCATCATCGTCGCGCCCGCCACCTTCAACACCATCAACAAGTGGGCCGCCGGCATCAGCGACACCCTCGCTCTCGGCCTGATCACCGAAGCCATCGGCAAGAAACTCCCGCTCGTCGCCCTCCCCTTCGTCAACCGCGCCCAAGCAGCACACCCGGCGTTCGACCGCAGCGTGGGCGACCTGCGCGCCTGCGGCGTCACAGTCCTGCTCGGCGACGACGTCTACCAACTCCACGAACCCGGCACCGGCTCACAGCACCTCGCCGAATACCCCTGGCACCTCACGCTGAAAGCCGTGACCGGCCACGTCCCAGCCACCGGCTCCGGCCCACCCGGTTGGGAGGACGGTGCGAGTCGCGACGGGTAGGCCCCGTCGACGTCGCCGCCGCGACGAACCAGCCGGAGCTGACAGGCGAGGGGTTGATGACGCCCCTTCCGGATGGCCGCACACTGTCCGCGGCACGCCTGGCACGCTCGGCGGCACGCTTTGGCAGCGGTTTCGGTTCGTGCGTCCCTGCGTGCCGATTCTCGGCGGATCTGCGACGCCGAGCTCGGATTCTCTTGTCCAGCGAATGGCGGTCGCGCCGGACGGTGCCATCCTCCAGCACCAGGAGGTTGCTCGGCTTCAGGTCGCCGTGGAAGACCGAACCCTGCCCGTCCACGAACTCGTGCATGCCGGCGATCGCCTGGCAGGTGTCGTACAACAGGCGCTCGACGTTCACGCCGGGGACGCCCATGAGGTTCTCGAGGTTGCACTCCGCCAGTTCCATGACGACCGCGGTGGCGCCGTTGAGCCGCGGCGGGTGGTCGTCGCGGATGTCGACCAGCTCGTGGACCGTGATAGCCCAGGGAGTCTCTCCCTGCTCCCGGATCAGGCGGTCGCGCTCCATGCACAGATGGAGGCCTGTACGGCCGTGCTCGGTGAGTGACCGGGTGAACTTGATCGCGGCCCGGAGCGGACCGTCGTCCCGCCCGTCCTGTGGCCGCGAAAGGGTCTCCTCGGAACCGGCGCGGCAAGCGGCGTAGACGGTGCCGAACTGCCCCGCGGCGATGAGGTGCCGGACCGTCCACCGGCCAACGCGGTAGTCGACCGGGGACATGGAGCGTCGGTCGGTCGACGGCGTTCGCGGTCATCGGCCGCGCTCCGGAGCCCGCACCGTCGTCGTCCCGTCCAGATCGATGGACTCGGGCGGCGTGACACCGCCGGGCAACGGTTCGATCAGGCGCAGATCCTCCCACCGCACGATGCCGTAACGCATGGCATACCCGACGATCTTGTGCCGCTTCTGACCGTCGAACCGAACCCGTTGCTCGTTGTGCGGGTCCTTTCCGCATTTCACGGCCAGGTATTCGATCTGGGCGTTCACCACCGTCTGCGTCGCGTCGCGATAGGCCGGTACCCGGCGCAGGCGGGCTGTGAGCGCCTCGATCGCCGGGATCTCCTCGCTCCGATCGTCCCGCAGCCGCGCCTCGCAGAGGGCCACGAGCACAAGGAAGTGTTTCGACCTCCGGTGCCACGTGAACGACGTCGTGTCCCCGGACGTCGGGGACCCCGCCGTGTCCTCGAACCTCAAGTCCATCGCGAACACATCGAGCAGCGCCAGCTCCCCACCGTGGTGCGGCCACAGGATGCGGCTGATCTCGAACGGGACCGGCGCCCAGTGGCGCCGCGGTGGCACTCGGACGAAGGTGCCGCCCTCGTCCACCGAGGCGACCACGAGCATGCGGTCGGTATGGTTGCTCAACAGCCAGTGATCTTGCGCCACCGCGATCGTTCCCACACGCCGGGACACGTCGCGCCGGTCGCTGACGGCCACGTCCGGCCGGGAGCCGGCGGAGACACGGCCGAACCCGACGGTGTCCCCTGACGCCAGGAGGTGATCCGCTGGCAAGCCCGCAGGCGGGCAAACGACTTTCACCGCGACGGTCACGGCATCCCCGTTCCGTGCCCTGCCGATCGGCCATCCCCCGACCCGGGCCTACCCGGAGGCTAGCGGATAGGTAGCTCTGCGAATAGATACAGTTGCAGTGCGTAACGGCAACTGAGAGGTCTCACTCCGAGAGGAATCGCTCACTGTCGCGCGGCACGGGGTTGCAGGATGCGAACCGGGTCGTGGAGGCCTCGACGACCGCCGCGACCGGATCATCGACTCTCGTTCCGACAGGAGACTCTCATGCGCATTCGACGCCGCGCCGCGATGGCCGGAGCCCTGGCCGTGCTGTCCTCCGCCCTGGTGGGCGGGATGACGGCGGAGACGGCACACGCCGCCGCCTCCGACTGCCCCAGCGGCTACTTCTGC
>NZ_CDWTMG010000151.1:0-11606 GCF_977945845.1 Frankia sp. CcMO1 | reverse complement strand
GTCCTGACCTGCGTCGGAGCGAGCTGGGTCGGCCGCCCACCGTCAGCCCACGGGCCGCAACTGATCACAAAAGTCGGGTTGGAGTACTAGGCTGCCGTCGGCGACCCGGCAAAGATCGACGGCTGTGCTCTCGGAGACGCGGATCCGGGCGAAGCGACCGAAATGTCCATAGTCACCCAGCTCCGCCTGCGTCCGCGGACTGGCCATCGCCACGACCCGGCTACCGGTCGGGGACAGCTCGCGGCCGTCGAGCCACGCCCCGTCGCCGACCACCGCCCACCACCGGCTGCCCGTGGTGTGTTCCACGACAAGACCGGCGAGCGGGAGGCAGTCGCGCACCAGGCCGATCGCGGTGGCGTACGGCGTGAGGCCGGCGTTGTACGTGAGGCCGGCGTTGTAGTCGAGGCTGCCGTCGGGGAGGCCCATCGCTATCCACGGTTGCCCGTTCGCCGGCTCCGGCCCCACCAGGCCGTGCTCTTCGCCCACAATCGGTAGCCCCAGGGTGCTCAGGTGGGTCAGTGCGGCGTCTTCGGTGGCGTGGTTGGCGGCGGAGAGTGCGGCAACCCGCAGAAACCGCTCAGCGAGCGGAGCGGAGTCGTCCCCCCACGCCTGCTGTCGGACCGACCACCCTTCTAGGCGGTGATCGAAACCGAGCCTACGCGCAAGCTCGGTACCGACCGAACCGGACACGACGAGCGTGGTGCACCCCAGTAAAGCGGCCTGCCGGTCCAGAGCCCTCACGAGTGTCTCGGCGACGCCGGCCGGCGTCTCGGGAGCGATCACGAGTGCCTCAAGGCGCGCCGCGGAGGGCAGTCGGGTCCAGCAGGAAGAAGCATCGAGGACCGCGGCCCCAAGCAGCCGGTCCGCGTCCTCGGCGAGGAGGACCCGCCACCTGGGCTGGGTGAGCAATCCGCGGAGCCACCCGCTGTCGAGGCGAGGGCGGGGCTGTGTGCCGAGTAGGTCGTGGCCGGTGGCAAGCAAGCCGGCCAGGCGATCGATGTCGCCGTCAGTCGCTGTCCGAAGAGAAGCAGACACCAGGGTTTCCTTCCGATCCTCACCAAGCTCGTCAGCAGGTCGTCGATGTAGTACTCGCGGACGACTCGGTGCGCGGGCGCACCCGGCATGTCCAGCACAATGCTCGCGCGGCTTGTCCGGACAACTGCGCCGCCCGGAACGCGCAAGGCTGCCTGGGTGAACATTGCAAACAGTTGTTCCTAACGAACCTGTTCCTCACGAACCACCCGGCGTAGCCACACCGCGAGCAGCTCGACAGCACCGACGGCGGCGGCCTGACCGGGCCCGCGCCGACGTCGTGTGGCGGGTGGGTGCAAGCGCCTGTCGCCGGCGTACAAGCCCTCGCCGTTTACCGTGCCTACACTTTGGGATCACACTCGATTCGACCGGTGAGGTTCGGCAGCACCGCCCACAGCCCCCTGGAGGCCAGCGATGTTGGTGCCTTTCGGTGCACGTGATTTCCTTGATCGAGCGGTCGCGGTGTACGGCAGACGTGTCGGTGTCGTGGATGAACCGGACCAGCCCGCCCAGCCGTGGCCGGACCTGACCTACTCCCGCCTGGGTGAGACCGCCCGTGCGCAGGCGGCGGGCCTGGACGCCTTAGGCGTGGGCCACGGTGAGCGCGTCGCGATCGTGGCGCACAACAGCGCCCGCCTGCTCGCGTCGTTCTTCGGTGTCAGCGGGTACGGCCGGGTGCTCGTCCCGGTGAACTTCCGTCTCTCGCCGGAGGAGGTCAGCTACATCGTCGAGCACTCCGGCTCCGATGTACTGCTCATCGACCCCGAGCTGGAGGAGAAGCTCTCCGGCGTGACCGCGAGGCAGAAGTTCGTGCTGGGCGCCGAGAGCGACGCCGAATTCTACCGCTTCGACACCGAGCCCACGCCGTGGGAGCCGGACGAGAACGCCACCGCCACGATCAACTACACCAGCGGCACGACCGCGCGGCCCAAGGGCGTGCAGATCACCCACCGCAACATCTGGGTCAACGCGGTCACCTTCGCGCTGCACGCCGGTGTCACCGACCGCGACGTCTACCTGCACACGCTGCCGATGTTCCACGCCAATGGCTGGGGCATGCCGTTCGGCATGACCGGTCTCGGCGTCCAGCAGGTGGTGCTGCGCAAGATCGACGGCCCGGAGATCCTGCGCCGCGTGGAGCAGCACGGCGTCACCGTGATGTGCGCCGCGCCGGCTGTGGTCAACGCCGTGCTCGACGCCGTCCGGGACTGGGACGGCGAGGTCCCCGGCCGCGACCGCGTGCGGGTCATCTGCGCGGGTGCTCCGCCGCCCACCAAGACGATCCAACGGGTCGAGGAGGAGCTCGGCTGGGAGTTCATCCAGATCTACGGCCTCACCGAGACCTCGCCGCTGCTCACGATCAACCGTTCCCGCGTGGAGTGGGACGACCTGCCGCCCGAGGATCGCGCGGGCAAGCTCGTCCGTGCGGGTGCGTCCGCTCTGGGCGTCACGCTCAAGCTCTCGGACTCCGGTGAGGTGCTGGCCCGCTCCAACGTGGTCCTGGCGGGCTACTGGGAGCGGCCGGAGGAGTCGGCCAGGGCCCTGGCGGGCGGCTGGTTCCACACCGGTGACGGCGGCGTGATCGACGACGAGGGCCACCTGACGATCAGTGACCGCAAGAAGGACGTGATCATTACCGGCGGTGAGAACGTCTCGTCGATCGAGGTCGAGGACTGCCTGTTCAGCCACCCGGCGGTGGCCGAGGTCGCGGTGATCGGCGTGCCCGACGAGAAGTGGGGTGAGACGATCAAGGCGCTGGTCGTGCTCGCCGAGGGCCGGACGGCGACCGAGGCGGAGCTGATCAAGCACTGCAAGGAGCGGCTCGCCGGCTACAAGGCACCCACCTCGGTGGAGTTCCGCGACCAGCTTGCCCGTACCGCCACCGGCAAGCTGCAGAAGTTCAAGCTGCGCGCCCCGTACTGGGAGGGCCACGAGCGCCAGGTCAACTGATCCGACCGGAAGCGAACCCGGCCATGGGACGAAGGCGGACGGCGCCCGAGGCGCCGCGCCGACGGATCCGGTACCTTACCTGCACCTTACATAAGGTGACGAATGTGGCGCGCATGGTGAGCGCGAATCGGATGCCCGGCGTGGGGGACTGTGATAAAACCTAGATGCACAATCCAAGATTATCGGATGGGCTAATATCGGGCTACCGGGCGATTTCTGTGATCGGGCGGTCGCGACCTGTGGAGACCCTTGGTAGGGAGTGCGGGGGCCGCGCTGACGGATGACGAAGCCTCGGTTCCGCGTCGATGTCCCTGTCCGCTGGGTGTTCGTCCGTTCGTCGAGATTCGGCCTGTGAGAGATGTGGGGTAGTCGTGTCGCTGCGTTCGCGCCGGTCGTGTCTGGCCGTTCCCGGCTCGTCGCCGAAGATGCTGGGCAAGGCCCAGGGGTTGCCGGCCGATCAGGTGTTCTGTGACCTGGAGGACTCGGTGGCTCCCGGCGCGAAGGAGTCAGCGCGGGCGAACGTGGTCGCGGCGCTGAACGAGGGCGCCTGGGCGGGGAAGACCCGGGTGGTGCGGGTCAACGACCTGACCACGCGCTGGACCTACCGCGACGTGATCGAGGTGGTGGAGGGCGCGGGGGCGAACCTGGACTGCGTGATGCTGCCTAAGGTGCAGTCGGCGGAGCAGGTGGCGTGGCTGGACCTGCTGCTCACCCAGATCGAGAAGGTCATGGGGCTCGAGGTGGGCCGGATCGGGATCGAGGCGCAGATCGAGAATGCGCTGGGGCTGTCGAACGTCAAGGAGATCGCGTTCGCGAGCCCGCGGATCGAGACGATCATCTTCGGCCCGGCGGATTTCATGGCGTCGGTGAACATGCCGTCGCTGGTGGTGGGGGCGCTCAGTCCGGACTATCCGGGTGACCCATTTCACTATGTGCTGTTCAAGATTCTCGAGGCCGCGCGCGCCCGCGGGGTGCAGGCGATCGACGGGCCGTTTCTGCAGATCCGTGATGTGGACGGGTTCCGGGCGGTGGCGGGCAGGTCCGCGGCGCTCGGGTTCGACGGCAAGTGGGTGCTGCACCCAGGCCAGATTGAGGCGGCCAACGAGATCTACGCGCCCCGGCAGGCCGACTACGACCATGCCGAGCTGATCCTGGAGGCCTATGCCTGGCACACCTCGGCCGCGGGCGGTCTGACCGGTGCGGTGATGCTCGGCGACGAGATGATCGACGAGGCGAGCCGGAAGATGGCCGAGGTCGTCGCGGGCAAGGGCCGCGCCGCGGGGATGCAGCGTACGGTGAAGTTCGAACCACCGGTCGGCTGAATCCGCCCGAGTCGGGGCGGATCGGCGCGCCCGGCGCGTGGCGCGTGGCGCGTGGCGCGTGGCGCGTGGCCATGATGAAACCATCCCGCTGCCTGAGTGCGTTTCTGCTCTCCCCTCAGGCATCGGGGGCAGCGACAGGAGCGGAACATGGGCAGGATCGCGCAGACCGACGGTCTGACCGATGTGCAGCGGGACATCCTTGCGGCGGTACGGACCTTCGTCGACAAGGAGATTCTTCCCCATGCGAACGACCTCGAGCATCGGGATGAGTATCCCGAGGACATCATCGAGGCGATGAAGGAGATGGGCCTGTTCGGCATCACCATCCCGGAGGAGTACGCCGGGCTCGGCGAGTCCCTGCTGACCTACGCGCTCGTCGTGGAGGAGATCGCCCGCGGCTGGATGAGTGTCTCCGGGGTCATCAACACCCACTTCATCGTCGCCTACCTGATCCTCCAGCACGGCTCGGAGGAGCAGAAACGGCGGCTGCTCCCGGTCATGGCCACCGGCGAGCTCCGCGGGGCGTTCTCGATGAGCGAACCGGGCTGCGGCTCCGACGTTTCCGCGATCACCACCCGGGCCGACCGGGACGGCGACGACTACGTGCTCAACGGCCAGAAGATGTGGCTGACGAACGGCGCCCGCGCCGGCGTCGTCGCCACCCTGGTCAAGACCGACGAGGGCGCCCAGTCGGTCTACCGGAACATGACGACGTTTCTCCTGGAGAAGGAACCCGGGTTCCGGACGCACGGCGGGATCACCATCCCGGGAAAGCTGGAGAAACTCGGGTACAAGGGGGTCGAGACCACCGAGATGGTGCTGGTCGACCATCGGGTGCCCGCGTCGGCGATCCTCGGCGGCGAGGACGGCCGGGGCCAGGGTTTCTACCAGATGATGGACGGCGTGGAGGTCGGCCGGGTCAACGTCGCCGCGCGGGCCTGCGGGATTATGATCCGGGCGTTTGAGCTGGGCATCGCCTACGCTCAGCAGCGGCGGACGTTCGGTCGGCCTATCGCGGAGCATCAGGCCATCGCGTTCAAGCTCGCCGAGATGGCGACCAAGGTGGAGGCCGGGCATCTGATGATGGTCAGCGCCGCCCGCAGGAAGGACGACGGGCAGCGCAACGACGTCGAGGCCGGGATGGCCAAGTACCTTGCCAGCGAGTACTGCCACGAGGTGACGACCGAGGCTTTCCGGATCCACGGCGGCTACGGCTACTCCAAGGAGTACGAGATCGAGCGCCTGTACCGGGAGGCCCCCTTCATGCTCATCGGAGAGGGGACCTCCGAGGTACAGAAGCGCATCATCAGCCGGGCATTGCTGAAGGAGTACCAGCTTCCGGGCTGAGGGGACGTAATGAAGTAACAAATACGCGATCGAGAGCATCATCGCAGGTCACAGGCCTGTGGAGGGTTCGAAACGCGCAAGTTATTTCATTTCGACTCCTGAGGGGCCGGTGCGTCCCTGACGAGTTGAGTGTGCCGCGATCAGGCGAGGGAGTTCCAGATGCAGTTCGGGCGTCACTTCGAGGAGTTCGAGGTCGGTGCGGTTTACAAGCACTGGCCGGGCAAGACGGTCACCGAGTACGACGACCATCTCTTCTGCCTGCTCACGATGAACCATCATCCGCTGCACCTGGACTCCCATTTCGCCGAGGAGACCACCCAGTTCAAACGGAACGTCGTCGTCGGGAACTACGTTTACTCCCTGCTGCTGGGAATGTCGGTGGCCGACGTGTCCGGGAAGGCGATCGCCAACCTGGAGGTCGAGTCGCTACGGCACGTGAAGCCGGTGTTCCACGGTGACACGATCTACGGCGAGTCCACCGTCCTCGACAAGGTCGAGTCGAAGAGCAAGGACGACCGCGGGATCGTCACCGTCGAAACCCGCGGTTACAACCAGGACGGCGTCCTCGTCTGCATCTACCGCCGCAAGGTCATGGTGCCCAAGCGGGCCTACGGCGAGGCGCGCGGCGGCGAGCAGCCTGGCCGGCCGGAACCCCGGACGGAAGGCTGAGATGGCGGGCGCGGGCCGAGCGGAGACAAAGCGGGACCGTCCGTGGATCATCCGCACCTATGCCGGGCATTCGAGCCCGGCCGAGAGTAACGCGCTGTATCGGCGCAATCTGGCCAAGGGGCAGACCGGGCTGTCGGTGGCGTTCGATCTGCCCACGCAGACGGGCTACGACCCGGATCACGCCCTTGCCCGTGGCGAGGTGGGCAGGGTAGGGGTGCCGATCGCGCATCTCGGTGACATGCGGCGGTTGTTCGACGGGATTCCGCTGGCGCGGATGAACACGTCGATGACGATTAACGCCACCGCGATGTGGCTGCTGGCGTTGTACCAGGTGGTCGCGGAGGAGCAGGGGGCCGATCCGGCGGAGCTGGCCGGGACGACCCAGAACGACATCATCAAGGAGTATCTGTCGCGGGGGACCTATGTCTTCCCGCCAGGCCCGTCGCTGCGCCTGATCACCGACCTGATCGCCTACACGGTGGCCGAGCTGCCCCGCTGGAACCCGATCAACATCTGCAGTTATCACCTGCAGGAGGCCGGGGCCACGCCGGTTCAGGAACTGGCCTATTCGATGTGCACGGCGATCGCGGTGCTCGATGCCGTGGCCGCCGCGCGGGGGATCCCGGTAGGCCGGGCGGGCGCGGACCGCGGGGAGCTGGAGCCGGCGGATGCGGAGTGGATGGGTGAGGTGTGTGGTCGGATCTCCTTCTTCGTCAACGCCGGAGAGCGTTTCGTGGAGGAGATGTGCAAGATGCGGGCGTTCACGGTGTTGTGGGATGAGCTGCTGACCTCCCGGTACGGGGTTCGGGAGCCGGCGCAGCGCCGGTTCCGGTACGGGGTGCAGGTCAACTCGCTGGGGCTGACCGAGGCCCAGCCGGAGAACAACATCATCCGGATTGTGCTGGAGGCGCTGGGGGTGACGCTGTCGAAGGACGCGCGGTGTCGGGCGTTGCAGCTGCCAGCCTGGAACGAGGCGCTGGGCCTGCCCCGGCCGTGGGATCAGCAGTGGTCGCTGCGCATTCAGCAGATCCTCGCTCATGAGACCGATCTGCTGGAGTATGACGATCTGTTCGCCGGTTCGGTCGTGGTGGAGAAGCGGGTCGATCAGCTTGTGGCCGCGGCCAGGGCGGAGATCGACCGGGTTCAGGAGATGGGGGGCGCCGTCGCCGCGGTCGAGAGCGGCTATATGAAGTCGCAGCTGGTGACGTCCCAGGCGGCGCGGCGGGCTCGCATCGAGAGCGGTGAGGACGTTGTCGTCGGGGTAAACCGGTTCACCGAGACCGAGCCGAATCCGCTGCTCGCCGATCTTTCCGCCGCGATCCAGACGGTCGATCCGGCGCTGGAGGAGGCGACCCGCGCGGAGCTGGCGGCTTGGCGGGCCGGCCGCGACGACCGGGCGGTGACGGAGGCGCTGCTCGGCCTGCGGGCGGCGGCCGGGACGGACGCGAACCTGGTTCCCGCCACGCTGGCCTGCGCCCGGGCCGGGGTCACGACGGGGGAATGGGGGGACACGCTGCGGGAGGTGTTCGGGGAGTACCGGGCACCGACGGGGGTCGGCGAGGCCACCGTCGCCGGTGGTGGCGGGGCCGCCCTCGACGAGCTGCGGGCCCGGGTGGCGCGCACGGGGTCCGAGCTGGGCCGTCCGGTGAAGATGCTGGTCGGTAAGCCCGGCCTCGACGGGCATTCCAACGGCGCCGAGCAGATCGCGCTGCGGGCCCGTGACGCCGGTTTCGAGGTCGTCTACCAGGGGATCCGGCTGACGCCGGCGCAGATCGTGGCCGGGGCTGTCGAGGAGGACGTGCACGTCGTCGGGCTGTCGGTGCTCTCCGGTTCCCATCTCGACCTGGTGCCCCAGGTGCTGACGGGGCTGCGGGCGGCCGGGGCGGGTGAGATCCCCGTCATCGTGGGCGGCATCATCCCCGCGGCGGACGCGGACGAGCTCTCCCGACTCGGGGTGGCCGCGGTGTTCACGCCCAAGGACTACGAGCTCACCGCCATCATCCGGGGCATCCTCGACGTCGTACGGGCCGCCAACAAGCTCGATCAGTGAGCTTGACAGCGAGCTCGATCAGTGAGCTCGATCAGTGAGGTGGCCGTGACGGTTGGGGATGGTACCCGGGTGGGCTCGTCAATCGAGTCGGTGACCGAACTCGTCACCGCCGCCGTCGCGGGGAACCGCCGCGCGGTGGCGAGCCTCATCTCCATGGTCGAGGACGGCTCGCCGCACCTGCAGCGGATCGAGCAGCTGCTGATGCCCCGCACCGGGGGCGCGCAGGTGATCGGCCTCACCGGGGCGCCGGGGGTCGGCAAGTCCACCTCCACCTCCGCGCTGGTGGGCGCCTACCGGGCCGCGGGCCGGCGGGTCGGCGTGCTGGCCGTCGATCCCTCGTCCCCGTTCACCGGCGGCGCGCTGCTCGGCGACCGGATCCGGATGGTCGAGCACGCCACCGATCCGGGCGTCTTCATCCGCTCGCTGGCGACGCGCGGAAGTCTCGGCGGCCTGTCGACCGCCACGCCCCAGGCCCTGCGGGTTCTCGACGCCGTCGGGTTCGACGTCGTCCTGATCGAGACCGTCGGAGTGGGACAGGCCGAGGTGGACATTGCCGCCCTGGCGGACACCACGCTTGTCCTGGTCGCCCCGGGGATGGGGGACGGCGTCCAGGCTGCCAAGGCGGGCGTTCTGGAGATCGCCGACGTGCTGGTGGTCAACAAGGCCGACCGGCCGGGTGCGGACCGGACGGTCAACGAGCTCACCGCCATGCTCCGGATGGGCGGTGCCGGCCGCGGGGAGGACGACCGGCGTCCGCAGGTCGTGCGGACGGTCGCCGCCACCGGGCAGGGGGTGGCCGAGCTCGTCGAATCGATCGAGGCCCATCGGGACTGGCTGCTGCGCACGGGGCAGTTGCAGCGCCGGCGGCGTCGGCGCGCGGTCGACGAGATCTCGCGGATCGCCTTCGCCCGGCTGCGGGAGCGGATCGGGGACCTGCGGTCCGGAGCCGCGATCGACCAGTTCGCCGGCGAGGTCGTCGCCGGCGGACTCGACCCCCACACCGCGGCTGATCGTCTCCTCGACGAGGCACTCGCCGCCCAGGCCGCCGCTGGCCTGGCCGCCGGTCACACCGGGGCGGTGAAACCAACCAGGTAACCGCGGTCGTGGCAGCAGCGGCAGGGGTCGATCACCAGCACGGTCCGAACCCGGCCGGCCCGGAATCCCGCCACATGGGACACCGTGCGGCACCGACCGTGGCAGGTCGGGCAAATGGTGTTCGGCTTGGCGTCCACGTGGCGGTACCTTCCCGCGATGACGGGACATAACCTCTGAACGCATCTCTACCTCTGGGCACGTGTCTGTACCTCTGGGCGCGTCTGCGCGCGGTGTCGGGCGGGTTCACGTTCTCGGGTCGAAGGCCGAGACGGCGGCCAGCTGCTCGAACAGCGCGCGTTCCCGGGCGGTCAGGGCCGGCGGCACCGCCACGCACACCTCGGCGTGCAGGTCGCCGGGTGGGCCGGTGGGGTTGGGTAGGCCGGCGCCGCGTAGGCGCAGTCGCCGGCCGCTGGACGATCCTGCCGGGACGCGCACCTTGATCTCACCGCCGGGGGTGGTGACCGGGACCCGGGCGCCCAGGACGGCCTCCCAGGGGGTGACCGGCAACGGGACGTGGATGTCTCGTCCGGACAGCCGGTAACGTGGATGCGGCGCGATCTTCACGTGTAGGTAGAGGTCGCCGGGCTGGCCGTGCCTGCTGCCGCGGCTGCCTTGGCCGGTCAGCCGGATGCGCTGGCCGTCGACCACCCCCCGCGGGATGGTGACCTGGTAGCTGCGTGGGCTGCCGCCGGGGCCGGCGAGGGTGATCTGACGCCGCCCGCCCCGGTAGGCCTCCTCGACGGTCAGCTCGAGCTCGGCTTCCTGATCGGCGCCGGGGATCGGCCCGGTCACGCCGCGGGCCCCGAACAGGCCACCGAACAGGTCACCGAACAGATCACCGACGGTGCTCCCGCCGAGGCCCGCGCCACCGGGGCCGGCACGTCCGAAACCCATGTCGGCGAAGTCTGCGGAGTCGGTGACGTCGGCGAAATCGGTGCCGCCGAAGCCCGGTTCGGCCCGGACCCGGCCGGTGCGGCTCCAGCCCCGGCCGGCCCGGCCGAAGCCCGGCCCGGCGGCCACCCGTTCGTCGTAGTCCTCGGGGAGGCGCCGGAAGTCCGCGCCGAACCGGTCGTAGCGCGCCCGCGTCTTCGGGTCGGACAGCACGTGGTACGCCTCACCGATCTCCTTGAACCGCTCCTCCGCCTCCGGGCCGCGGTTGACGTCGGGGTGGTAACGGCGGGCGAGGCGGCGGTAGGCCTGCTGGATCTCCTCGGCGCTAGCGCCCCGGCCGACACCGAGAAGCTGGTAGTAGTCCCGGGCCACGGCCGGTCACTCCGCAGGCCCGCCGGCGCCGCCCGGGTCCGGGCCGGTCTCGCCTGGTTGCCGGGCGCCGCCGGGCGGTTCGCTGGGTTTGCTGGATGGCTCGCCGGGAGGGCGGCTGACGGCGACCCCGGCGGGGCGCAGCTGCCGTCCGGTATCGCCGTAGCCGGGACGGATCACGGCCACCACCGTGCCGGCTGGGACGTTCGGTTTCTCGACGGCGGTCAGCGCCTCGTGCCGGGTCGGGTCGAACGGCACCCCGACCTCGTCGTGGCGCGGGTAGCCGAGCCGGGCCAGCACGTCCACGGCCTGGTCCCGGACCGTCCGGACACCCGCCACGAGCGAGGCGGGGTCGGCGTCGGCGTGGGTGAGCGCGAGGTCGAGGTGGTCGAGGACCGGCAGCCAGGCGGCGGCCGCGTGGGCCCGTTCGGCGGCCCGATCCCGCTCCAGCTCCCGGACGGTCCGTTTACGCAGGTTGTCCAGGTCGGCGGCGGCCCGCCGCCACCGGTCGGTCAGCTCGTCCACCTGAGCGGCGAGCGCCACACTGTCCAGGACCGCCTCGGTCGGGAGGTCGTCCGCGCCGACGGGGCCGGCGCGGGCGGTGGCCTCTGCGCTACTCCGGTCCACGGTCCGGTCGGTGGTCTGGTCGGTACGGGGGCCGGCGGCGTGGCCGGTCCGGTCTGGGTGCTGTTCGTGCGGCATGTCGTTCGCCATCATCGGTCGGTCTCGGTCGGCATGGGTTCAGCCCCGGTCGAACTCGGCGTCTATCACGTCGTCGTCGCCGGGGGTGCCGCCGCCGGGGGTGCTGCCGCCGGGTGGTGGCTGTGGGCCGCCCGGGCCGCCCGGTGCGGTGTCGGCCGGGCTGCCGCCGGTTCCCTCGG
>NZ_CDWTMG010000150.1:0-11824 GCF_977945845.1 Frankia sp. CcMO1 | reverse complement strand
TTCGGATCACTCTGGTCCAGGTCGGGCGGAACTTGGGAGTCAGGGTGTTCATGGTGTTCTCGCTGTCTCTCTCGTAGGGATGCTTCACGGGTGAGGGTCCGCTGGTCCGGCGGCAACCCCCGGTGGGCGATCGTGCCAGGAGGATCCGCCCGTCGGTCGTCGTCGGCGATGTCCGGATCCGGGCTTGGCCCGATCGGGACCTGCGATGCCCGACGTCGCGCGTGGCCTGGCGGGAGTCAGACATGGCGTTGACTCGCCATCGGTCAGGTCGGGCGAAGTATTGGAAGCCCGAATAGGATGAGTTTATGTGGAAGATTCATGCAATCGACAGATCGGGATTGGGGTATGTATTGACCTTTTCTTCGGTGTGGACGAAAAGGCGTCGCGCGGGATGAAAACGGCATGAAAAAGGTCAGGGAGATCGTCGCTGACGCCGTAGCGGATTCCGGGACGACGACGGCATTCGCGCTGATGGGCGCGGCGAACCAGGAGCTCATCTGTGACCTGGATGAACGCTTGGGTCTGCATCTGGTTCACTGTCGGCACGAGGCGAGCGCGGTGGGAATGGCCGACGGCTACGCCCGATTCAGCGGGCGTACAGGTGTCGCGACGGTCACCGCCGGGCCGGGAGTGACGAACACCGCCACGTCGCTGGTGGTCGCCCGGTCACACCGGTCACCGGTCCTCGTGCTGGCCGGTGACGTTCCCGATCAGGACCTACGCAATCCGCAGCGCTTCGAACAGGAGCGGTTCGCGCGGCTGTGCGCCGGGGACAGCGGGCGCGTCGGCGATCCTGCCGACCTGGACGAGGTTCTCTGCGCGGCGGCCACGGCAATGGCCGAGGACCGGCCCTACGCCCTGCACCTGCCGGTGGACGTCCAGGAAATGACTGGACCGTCGCGCAGAGTCTCTGCCCCGGCTGACGGGTCAGGTGCCGCGCCGACCCGCGTCGCCGGCCCTGGTTCTCTGCGGGAGCCGGCCGAGCCGACCGAGCCGGCCGAGCCGGCCGAGCCGGCCGAGAGGGCCGAACTGGTGCGCGCCGCCGCGCTGCTGGCGGGTGCCCACCGCCCGGCGCTGCTGGCCGGACGCGGCGCACTCGGTGCCCGGCAACCGTTGATTGAGCTTGCGAGGCGGCTGAGAGCGCCGGTCATGACGACGCTGCGGGCTGCCGGGTTCTTCGCCGGTGAGGAGTTGGATGCAGGCGTGGTCGGCCCGATGGGTGACGGCCGGGCGAACGCGGTCCTGGCAGAGGCGGATCTGCTCCTTGCCGTGGGCGCGTCCATGCACCCGTTGGCGGCGTCGGCCCTGTTCCAGCGCACGACCCTGCCCGATCTCATCCGCATCGGCACCAGCACTCCTCCGGACGGAAGCGTCTACCGCGCCGACATTCGTGCCGATGCGTCAGCCGGTGCTCGAGGGCTGCTCCAGGAGATCGTCCGGACCGAGTGCGTGGCCTCCGCCACGAGTGGGCCCCCCCGAACCCTCGCGCAACGGCTCGCGCAGTCACCGGGGCGGGCGGCCGGCCCCGTGGACTCAACTGCTGCGATCCATCCGGTGGACGCCGTCCAGGCCCTCCACGCCCTGTTGCCGGAGCGCTCGCCGCTGGTGATCGGCGGCGGACATGCCGCGCTCACCGCCTGCCAGCACCTGCCCGCAACCGGATCCCGCGACTTCACCTGCGTGAGTACGGACTTCGGGGCCATCGGTCAGGCTCTGCCGGTGGCCATCGGTGCCTGCTTCGCCAGGCGGGGCGAGCGGGTCTTCCACGTCACCGGTGACGGTGAGTTGATGATGACCCCCGCCGAACTCCACACCGCGATCCGCTACCACCTGCCTCTGACGGTCGTCGTCCTCAACGATCACGGATTCGGCCAGGAGCGCCACAGCCTCGCCCGCGCGGGGCACTCCCGGCACCACGCCACGTACGCCGGCCCCGACCTAGCGGCACTTGCCCGGGCCATGGGTGCCAACAGCTACCGCCTGACCCGTTCAGGCGATCTCAACCTCCTCGCGCCCGCTCTCAACCCTGACCGGGGAGTGGTCCTCATCGACATCCACATCGACCCCGACTACCTCAATCCCGCCTCCGCGCAGGTGGCAGCCGCCATGGCGCGCGACGCCTCGCACACCGGCCCACTGGCATGAGCACTCGCGGTATCACCGCCGTCGACGACATGATCGTCAGTGCTCGTCCCTTCGCCGACTACATGGCGCAGTTCGCCCTGACCGAGGATCTGGTGCTCGACGGCCCGGTGCTCGACTGTCCCGGTGGTGCCAGTGACTTCGCCGCCACGGTCCGGGAGCTGGGCGGCCATGCTGTCAGCGTCGACCCCTGCTACGGAGAGAACACGCTTGCGCTCGCCCGACGCATCGCGCGGGATCTCTCCCGGGTCCGGCGCTGGACCGCCTCCCAGCCCCACCGCTTCCCCCTGGACAGCGATCAGTTGTGGACCCGGCTCCCGGAATGGCATGCCAGCTCCATGACCTTCCTGGCCGACATCACCCGGGACCGCGTCCAGAGCACCGGCCACTACAAGGATGCCGCGCTGCCCGACCTGCCCTTCCCCGACGACAGCTTCGCGATGGCTGTCTCCGGGTTCCTGCTGTTCACCTACCCTGAGCACTTCGATCTGTCCTTTCACCTGCGGGCGATCCGCGAACTCCTGCGAGTCGCCCCCGACGTGCGACTCCACCCGCTCAACGACTCCGCCCAGAATGCCCATCCCGAACTCGGCGTGCTCGTTGCGAACCTTGTGGCCGACGGAGTCATCGCCGAGATCGTGACCGTTCCCGGCCAGTCGGACGCCCGCGACGACCGCACCCTGTGGCTGCGGCGACGCTGAGCCCTGCCCCTGACATCGGGCGGACAGGAATGGATGGACCACGCACCCATGACCAGAGCGAACCGAGGCGCCCCGTCCCGACGTGGCCAGGCCCGTCCGCGCATCTCCCGCCGCACGGTGCTGATGGGCGCTGCCGCCGCAGCCGTGCCGAGCGTGCGGGCCGCGACGGCATCGGGCGCCGCCCTGGCGAACGGCGACCACGTGGCCGCCCTGGTGATCGGCAGCGGGTACGGCGGGGCCGTCGCGGCGTTGCGCCTGACCCGGGCCGGCATCACCACGCACGTGGTGGAGATGGGCCGGGCGTGGAACACCCCGGGCGTGGACGGCAAGGTCTTCGCCGGCATGATCTTCCCCGACGGCCGCTCGCACTGGCTTCGCAGGACCACCGACCAGCCGGTGAACCACTTCCTCGGGTTGCCGGTGGACCGGCCGATCGCCCGGTACACGGGAGTTCTCGATTCCGAGCACTTCGCCGGGATCCGCGTGTACCAAGGGCGCGGCGTCGGTGGCGGCTCCCTGGTCAACGGCGGCATGGCGGTCACACCACGGCGGTCCTACTTCGAGGAGATCCTCCCCTCGGTGGACGCCGGACAGATGTACGCCACGTACTTCCCGCGCGCCAACGCGGCGCTCGGGGTGAACACGGTCGACCCGACGTGGTTCGAGACGGCCGAGTGCTACCGGTTCGCTCGCGTGGGCCGCGACCAGGCCAACCAGGCAGGGTTCGCCACGACGTTCGTGCCCAACGTCTACGACTTCTCGTACATGGCGCGGGAGCAGGCCGACCTCGCACCGCGCTCGGCCCTGGGCGGTGAGGGCCTCTACGGCCACAACCACGGCAAGAGGTCCCTGGACAGGAGCTACCTTGCCGCGGCGGCCGCCACCGGGCGGCTGCACATCACCCCGCTGCACGCCGTCACCTCCGTCGCCCCCGCCGCCGGAGGCGGATACCGGGTCACCATGGACCAGCTGGGCGACACCGGCGCCACGGTCGCCGTCAAGACCGTCGTCGCCGACCGGGTCTTCTTCGCCGCCGGCAGCGTCGGGACCAGCAAGCTCCTCGTCGCGATGAAGGCACAGGGCATGCTGCCCGACCTGCCGAGCACCGTGGGCCAGGGCTGGGGCACCAACGGAAACGTGATGGCCGCGCGGACCAATCAGATCTGGGCCCCCACCGGGGGGCTCCAGTCCAGCATCCCGACGATCGGCATCGACAACTGGGACGACCCCGCCGGTCCGGTGTTCGCCGAGATCGCGCCGTTCCCCCTGGGCGTGGAACTGTGGATGAGCCTCTACCTGGCGATCACGAAGAACCCCAACCGCGGCAGCTTCGTCTTCAACACCGGCACCGGCGCCGTCGACCTCACCTGGCGGACCGGGCAGAACCAGCCCTCGATCGACGCCGCCGCGAGGGTCTTCGACGCCATCAACGCCCGCCAGGGCACCAGCTATCGCACGGACCTGTTCGGCAGCAACAAGATCTGGGGTGACGACCTCACGTACCACCCTCTCGGCGGCTGCCTTCTCGGCCGGACCACGGACGCCTACGGCCGGCTCCCCGGGTACTCCGGACTGTACGTGATGGACGGGTCGCTCATCCCGGGCAGCACCGGTGTCAACCCGTTCGTCACCATCACCGCGCTGGCGGAGCGGAACATTGAAAACATCATCACCACGGACCTGCGGTGACGCCTCAAAGCGACCGGCGTTCGAGGACTTCTGTGAGCTTGCTCAAGCCGTAGCAGCAGACCACGAAGATCCCCCCGGCGAGCAGGAGGCTCTGGAGCGGGTTGTCCAGCTCGGTGCCGACCCGGTTGGCCGTTCGGAGCAGTTCCTCGTAGCCGATGATGAATCCGAGTGCCGTGTCCTTGAGCGTGACGATGAGTTGTGAGATGAGGGCCGGCAGCATCATCCGGATCGCCTGCGGTAGAAGGATGATCCTCGTGGCGCGACCGGGGGTGAACCCGACTGCCTGCGCCGCCTCGAACTGGCCGCGCGGCACTGCTGCCAGACCCGCCCGGATGATTTCGCCGATGACCACGGAGTTGTAGGCCGTCAACCCGATCACCAGGTACCAGAGTGTCGACAGGCTAATGCCGAGTTCCGGCAGCACCCGCGCGGCGAAGAAGATCGTGACGACGACCGGGATCCCGCGCAGGAGCTCGACCAGGGCGGCCACGAGGCCCCGGGCCGGACGGCCACCGCTCACCCGGATCAGCGCGAGCGCCGAACCGATGGCCAGCGAGAGCGTCATCGCGAGCGACGCGGCCTGCAGATTGCGCAGACCCGCGATGGCGAGTACCTGCCAGACCTGACCGAACAGTTCGGCTCCGGGGTTGAACAGCGGGGACCACAACGAGGTGTCGAGCTGGCCCTGTGCGGACAGCCGCCGGACCAGCAGGTATCCGACGGCGACGAGGCCGGTCGCCGCGAGCGCGGTGAGGAAGGCCGCGCGGCGTTTGGCCTGCGGGCCGGGGACGTCGAACAGGACGGACGTGGTCATCGGGCGATCGCCACCTTGCGTTCGATGAGCGCGAGGCAGGCGCCCGCGGGGAGAGTGAGCAACAGGTACCCGATGACGACGCCGGTCAGCACGGGCAGCGCGCCGTACCCGCGGCTGCCGGTCAAGGTTGCCTGGACGCCGAACAGTTCGCCGCCGACGCCGAAGGCGCCGACGATGGCCGAGTTCTTGATCATGGCGATGTAGGCGCTGCCGAGTGGTGGGACGACACTGCGGAACGCCTGCGGCATGACGATGTGGCGTAGGGACTGCCCGAACCGAAGCCCCAGTGCCCGGGAAGCCTCCGCTTGACCGGGCGCGACGGAGTTGACGCCGGCGCGGACGGCCTCGCAGATGAAGGCGGAGGTGTAGACGGCCAGAGCGCAGACCCCGAGACCGAAGAACGAGCCGTTCACCCCGGCCTCGGGGAGCCCGAAAACGAAGAAGGACACGACGATGGTGAGCGGGCAGTTGCGGAACACGTTCACCCATGACGTCCCGGCAAGTCTCAACATCGGCACGGGACTGATCCGCAAGGTCGCCACGACGGTTCCGAGCACGAGGGCGAGTCCGCCCGCGAGCACGCAGATCTCAACCGTTGTCACGATGCCGCGGACGTACAGGGGGAGATTGTCGAAGACCGCGTTCATGCTGCTCCTCGTGAGTTCCGTGGTCCTGTCGCCGTCAGGAGCAAGGGAGGGCCTCGGGCAGGGCCGGAGCCGGGATGCCGTCCGCCAGTTGGGCGGCGGTCCTGTTCCACGCCTTCGCGTAGGAGCCGTCGTCCCGGGCCTTCTTGAGTGTCGCGTCGATGAATTCGCAGAACGCGGTGTCGCCCTTGGCGATGCCGATTCCGTAGGGCTCCTCGGTGAACTTGTCGCCGACGAGTTCGTAGGCGCCCTCGGACTCGCTCACGAAGCCGAGCAGGACCACGTTGTCGCTGGTCACGCCGGCGATGCCGTCGGTGCCGTTCTTGAGGGCGGCCTCGCAGTCCTCGTACTTCGGCAGGAGGCGCAACTGGTCGGCCGAGGCGAGGTAGGGCTTGATGTTGTCGGCAGGGGTGGAGCCGGTCACGGAGCAGACCCGCGCATCGGGATGTGCCCGCAGCGACTCCGGTCCGGTGATCCTGGTGTCATCGGACCTCACCATGATCTGCTGGCCGGCGGTGTAGTACGGACCGGCGAACGAGATCCGCTTCCGCCGCTCGTCGTTGATCGTGTAGGTGGCGACGACGACGTCGACCTTGCCCTGCTCGATGACCTCCTCCCGGACGCCGGACACGGTCTCGACCCACGTGATGTCCTCGGGTTCGACGCCCAGACCGGCGGCGATGATCTTCGCGATCTCGACGTCGAAGCCCCGGGGATCGGCTCCGATCCCCTTGAAGCCGAAGCCGCGTTGGTCGAACTTGGCGCCGACGGTCAGCTTGCCGTCGGCGGCGAGCTCCGCCATCGTCGTGCCTGCCGGGAAGTTCGGGACCACGAGGACGTTCGAGTCTCCCCTGCCCCCGCCGCACGCGGACAGGACCACGGCGGCGATGGCTGATCCGGCGGCGACGACCAGGCGAAGCTTCACGGTGGTCTTCACGGCGGTCTTCACGGCGGTACGGCCCCTTAGTCAGGTGGTTGGGACCCGCCGTCCGCGTCGGGCGGCAGCGGGTGTGCGGATCGGCGGCGGAACGTTCAGTGCATGAGGACCTTGGACAGGAAGTCACGAGCTCGCTCGGTCTCGGGCCGCGCGAAGAACACCGACGGCAGGGACTCCTCGACGATCTCGCCATCGGACATGAAGACCACGCGGTCCGCGACCCGGCGGGCGAATCCCATCTCGTGCGTGACCACGATCATGGTCATTCCGTCCTGGGCGAGGGCGGCCATGACGTCGAGCACCTCGTTGACCATCTCGGGATCCAGTGCCGAGGTTGGCTCGTCGAAGAGCATCACCTTCGGCTCCATCGCCAGCGCACGCGCGATGGCGACGCGCTGTTGCTGGCCCCCGGACAGTTGCGCCGGGTACTTGGACCGGTGGCTCGCCACACCGACCCGCTCCAGCAGCCGCACCGCGGCCTGCTCGGCCTCCCGCCTCGGTACGCCGCGCACCCTGACCGGCCCCAGCGTCACGTTCTCGAGGACGGTCTTGTGGCTGAACAGGTTGAAGCTCTGAAAGACCATGCCGACGTCGGAACGCAACCGTGCCAGAGCTTCTCCCTCCTTCGGCAGCGGCAGGCCGGCCACGACGATCTCGCCGGACGACACGGTCTCAAGGCGGTTGATGGCGCGGCACAAGGTGGACTTGCCCGAGCCCGACGGGCCGATGATGACGAGTACCTCACCCGCGGCCACACTCAGATGGATGTCCTTCAGCACGTGATGGTCGCTGAAGTACTTGTTCACCCCCGATAGACGGACCAGGGGTCCGTCAGGACGCGTCGACACTGTCATCCCCTCCAGGGCGTGCCGTTGGGCCGGACCACACGCAGTCGCTCACAACGCATCCTTTCGGGGCCTAGGGATGGGACTCATTCTCTGAACGGCGGGACGTCCGGCAAGGCGGGCCGGGGCGCCGAAGACCGCCGTGTCCGGGACACGCCAACTCTTCGTCACCCGGCCGAAGCGGTGGGTGAGGTTCCGGTCGTCCCCTCGGCAGCCACTTCCGGACATGGTCTGAAGCGGACGTGGACTTCAACGTCACGAGGCTGTGCCACGTCCGCCACCGGTAGCTACCGTCAAGTGCCCGCTGCCTGTCCGACGGCGGGCGGGACGGGTGCCTGCCGTCCGGTCACCGCCGACCGGACCCCCTGAAGGGGTGGTCTCCGGCGACGGCGCCGGGGACCACCGCCCACGGAACCGGGACGTCGGCGGCGGGTGTCATTCACGTCGGCACCGGGCTCGGGCGTGGTGGCGCGCACCGGCGAATCATTTTCCTAGAGGGCCCGCATCCCCTATCCGCGGAACCTCTTCAGCGCCGCAAGGGAGAGCCGTGTCCACCACCCGATCCAGAGCCGAGCACGACCTGATCGGTCGCTGCCAGATTCCTGCCGATGCGTACTACGGGATCCACACCTGGCGCGCCGTCGAGAACTTCCCGATAAGCGGCGATCCCGTCTCGAAGCACCCTGACCTCGTGGTCGCGCTCGCCGTCTGCAAGCAGGCCGCCGCCATGGCCAACCGGGAGCTCGGGCTCATCGACGACTACAGAGCCGGCGCGATCGTCGCGGCCTGCGAAGAGATCCGCGCGGGCAAGTGGCACGAGCACTTCGTGGTCGACGTGCTGCAGGGCGGCGCCGGCACGTCGACGAACATGAACGCCAACGAGGTCATCGCGAACCGCGCTCTCGAGTTGCTCGGCCGGACCAAAGGCGACTACAAGCACCTGGATCCGCTGGCGGAGGTCAACCGGAGCCAGAGCACCAACGACCTGTACCCGACCGCGGTCCGGATCGCCCTCTGCCTGTCCACCCGTCGGCTGCAGGACGCAATGCTCGGGCTGCAGGCGGCATTTCACGCGAAGTCGGTGGAGTTCGGCGGCATCCTGAAGGTCGGCCGCACGCAGCTTCAGGACGCGGTGACGATGACGCTCGGGCAGGAGTTCGGCGCCTTCGCGGTCACCATCGGCGAGGACGTCCAACGGCTCACCGAGGCGTGTGCGCTGCTCCAGGAGATCAACCTGGGCGGGACGGCGATCGGCACTGGCATCAACGCTCACTCTGACTTCGCGGCCACTGCCCGCGGCCATCTGGCGAGACTCACGGGCATCGATGTCACCACGGCCGCGGATCTGGTCGAAGCCACCCAGGACGCGGGCGTGTTCGTCCACCTCTCCGGCGCGCTCAAGCGCACTGCGGTCAAGCTCACCAAGATCTGCAACGACCTGCGGCTGCTGTCGTCGGGTCCTCGCGCGGGACTCGGTGAGATCAACCTGCCGGCCCAGCAGGCCGGATCCAGCATCATGCCGGGAAAGGTGAACCCGGTCATTCCTGAAGCCGTCAACCAGGTGGCGTTCGCGGTCATCGGCAACGACACGACCGTGACGATGGCGGCCGCGGGTGGCCAGCTACAGCTCAACCCCTTCGAGCCGCTGATCGTGCACACGCTGCTGACCAGCCTCGCCTACCTCAAGGCCGGCTGCGTCCTGCTCACCGAGCGCTGTGTGTCGGGGATCACCGCCGACCGAGACCGGCTGAACGACCTCGTGGAGCATTCTCTGGCAACGCTCACCGCGCTCACGCCGCACATCGGATACGCGCGCGGCACCGAGCTCGCCCGACGCGCGGTGGCCACCGGAGAGGGCGTCCGGGAGATGGTCATCGACCAGGGCCTGCTGACCCGGGAGCAACTCGACGTGCTGCTGGGCGAGACCCCACCGGCTCCCTGAGCCGTGCCCGTCGTCGGACCCGCTGCCGCGGCGTGGCTCCCGGTGGCTCACGCGGGGAAACCCTTGCGGTACGCACGGTCAGAGGGTTGAGGGGTTCCTGTGATGCCCCGTCGGCCCCGCCGGCACCAGGCTCCTCTCGGAGGAGGCCCGACGGGGCCGCGGCGGCGCTGCATCCACGCAGATCTGAGTTCTCCCGCCTCGCGCCACACTTTCCGCACGGTCAGCTGCGGAACGGGACCACCCCCATCCGACCCGGAGCGAAGTTTCAGAAGGAGACAGACCGTGTTGACTGCGGAGGAACTGCATCACCTTGATGACCGGGCGCTCATGGCGGCCGTTCGCCAGGGGAGCAGGGATGGCTTCGCCCTTCTGTACCAACGGCATGCCGCCGCGGCCACCGCGTACGCCCGGAGACTGGTGCGACAGAGAGCAGACGAGGACGATGTCGTCGCCGACGCCTTCCTGCGGATCTTCGGCATCCTCTCCCGCGGGCTCGGTCCGAGGGAGAGCTTCCGGCCGTACCTGTTGCGCGTGGTGCGGAACGCCGCCTACGACCGGACCCGGGCCGAGAAACGCTTGGAGCTCACCGACGAGGTGTCCGTGCTGGAGGCGGCCGCGCCCTTCCACGACTCGCCCGTGGAGCGATTTGATCGCGACCTCGTGCTGGAGGCGTTCCGGAACCTGCCCGACCGCTGGCAGCAGGTGCTCCGGCTGACCTTGATCGAGGAGCGACCCGTGGACGTCGCAGCCGCGCACCTGGGCATCAACACGAACTCGTTGACGTCGCTGGCCTACCGCGCCCGGGAAGGGCTTCGGCAAGAGTACCTGCGGACGTCGATGGCCGCGAGCGGGAACGCCACCTGCCAGCGGCTGTCCGGTGCCATCGTGCGCTTCGTCCGGGGGACGGCGGCGGCGACGGATCGGCGCAGCGTCGAGGAGCACCTCGGCTCCTGTCCCGAGTGCGCATCCAAGATCCGGCAACTGCACGACACCGACGCGCTGCTGTGGGACCGCAGGGTGTCGCCGGTCCCGGCGCAGGCGCCGTCGGGCCGGCCGCCGGCAGCCCACAAACTTGGCCCCTCGGCCGTCCGGGCATCCCGGCGGACGGCCACGGTTGCTCCACCGGCCGTGGCGGCCGTGGCGGCCGTGCCGGCCGTGCCGGCCGTGCCGGCCGTGCCGGCCATGCCGGCCGTGCCGGCCATGCCGGCCATGCCGGCCATGGTCGACCCGGTCGGCTGCGGCGTGCCTGTCTGATGCGGCCTGCGGTGGCGCGGGGCGGGCGGCTGATGCCGCCGGCCCCTCCGCCGGCCCCCTCGCCAGATCCTGACGCCGGAGCGGCCCCCGGGTCCCGGGACCGCATCGTCATTCACGCCCGCGGGCGCGGTCCCGCGCCGCAGCCGGTCACACTCGCCGCGCGTCCGGTCCCGGTCCTCCCTTACCCGAATCCCGACCCCGCCATCCCCGTGCGGTCCGTCCCGCCCCCCTCCAGCCCCGGGACAGGCCGCCGCCGTCCCGCCGGGGAGTGGTATCTCACCGTCGCCGGCGTCCAGAGCAGGACCGGACCCGGTCCGGTCCGCCGCGCGCCGGAACTGCCGGACTACCCGAGGCCCGGGCCCCCGGAGCCACGGGCCCACCCGCAGGTGGCCCGCCTGGGCGCTGGTCCCCTAGCTCCCCCGCGGTCGCAGCCGGAGGCGCCGCGGCCCACGAAACGCAGGCGCGGCCGCCATGTCCGGACGTCGGCCCCGCCGTCACCCGCGAGTCCGGCGGCACGGGACGCCGGCGGCGTCAGTCCCGGGCCGTCGCCGCGGTCGCGCGAACCGAACCCGCGCACTCGAGCCGCTCAGGGTGAGGTCCGGCGTGGCAGCCGGCCAGGACGGCGCCCTCGGCCCCGGCGCCGGAACTGGCCGGGGGAGGCCCAGTCCCAGGCCTGGCAGCGGGCCGTCGCGGGCTCCGCGCTGGTCGCGGTGAGCGGTGCCATCGGGCTGGTCGGGATCAAGCATCCGGTCAATCTGCCTGTGTGGCGACCGTCTCCGTCTCCGGCGCCGCCCGCGAACCCGGCCCGCGCCGCGGCCCGAGCCCCGCTGGTCGTGGTCGTCGATCCGCCCGCGGC
>NZ_CDWTMG010000149.1:0-12054 GCF_977945845.1 Frankia sp. CcMO1 | reverse complement strand
GAAGACAAGCCTAGACGAGGACCGTAACCCCATTTCCCGGTAATCTTCGCTGCGTGACTCGACGTCGACCGCGCCAGACCCGATGGCTGCCGTTCGCCGGCACCTCCCGCCCGTGGCCGGGGGCGCACCCCGCGCCGGGGTTGCGATCCAGGATCGCGCCGCGCCGGGTTCTCACCGTTGCTGGCCTTGCGCTGTTCGCGGTGCCGGTGTTCGCGGTGAGCGCCTCGGCCGGGGAGATCGGAACCCTCTACAACCCCGATCCGCTCACGGCCGTGCAGTCATGGGCGATCTACGGCGGCACCATCGTCGGTGGGTTCGTCATCGCGATCCTGCTGGCCGCGTGGTCGAGCCGCAAGAGCGGGCCGGTGCGCTACCGCCCGGGGCAGCCCTGGGAGCACGACGAGATCTGGATCGGCTCCAAGCCGGAGGAGATCGAGGGCGAGCAGGCGAAGACCGCCCTTCCCGGCGCGGGTGGTGCCAGTGGCAACTGGTGAGCCGTTCACCCACGAGCAGCTCGACCGGCTGAACCGGGCCCGGGAGCTCGCCGAGACGCATACCGGTATCCACGTCAGCATCCGGATCGGCGCGGTGCGCGGCGACGCCCGGCTCGCCGCCGAGCGGATCCTCGCGAACCTCGTCGACGACGCGGGGCGGGATGCCGCTGTGCTGATCCTCGTCTCGCCCGGGCAGCGGTTCGTGCGGATCGCCACGACCCCGGCCGCCAAGAAGCGGATCGGCGACTCGGCCGCCGGGCTCGCCGCGTTGACGATGGCCTCCAGCTTCGCGCTGGGCGGCCTGGTCGGCGGCCTGATCGCCGGTATCCGCCAGCTCGCGGACGCGGCAGGTGGCGCGGGCGGCGCAGCCGCCGGGACCCTCCCCCCGACGCAGCCTTCGTTGGCGGTCAGCCCGACGCCCTGACCCCGCTGGCCCCGGAGGAGCCGGCCCCGGCCGGGTCCTCCGGGGCCAGGCCGGCTCCGACCGGCGTGATGCGGGTACGGTACGCTACGTCGCCTCGATGTCCTTCTTGCGCGCGGCCAGCGCCCGGACGAGCCCGTCGCGGCCTTCCAGCAGGGCCCGCCGCAGGGGCGGAACCGGGTTGTGCTCGGCCAGGTAGGCGTCGACCTTCGCCACCGTCTCCGGTTCGATCACCGATGCCGGGAACAGCATCTGGGTGATGGTAGAAGCCATGTCGAAGCTGCGGGTCTCCCAGATCCCAGCGATCTCGTCGAAGAAACGGTCCACGTAGGGCCGGGTCAGCTCGAGCTGGTCGGAGATCCAGAAACCGCCCATCGTCGCGGCGGCCAAGTGGTTCGACAGGGTGTCCGAGTCCATGACCGCCGACCAGGCGGCCGCCTTCGCCGCCGCGGTCGGCCGTGCCGCCCGCGCGGTCGCCGCTCGCTTCTCGCCGGTGGCGGTGCGGTCGCGGGCGAGCTCCGCGTCGATCTCGGCGTCGGCGTACACGCCCCGCGCGACGAGCTGGGTCAGCAGGGTCCAGCGCAGCTCGGTGTCGAGCACGAGCCCCTCGATGATGTCGGTGCCCTCGAACAGCGCCCGGATCCGCGCCACCTGGTCGGCCTCCTCGGCCTGGGCGAAGGAGGTGGTGTAGACGAGCTGCAGGTCGCTGCCGGGGGCCGCGGCGCGCGCCAGCTCCTCGGCGCGTTCCGTCAGCGCGCGCAGCGCGGGCTTCCGGTTTGCCGGGTCACCGTAAGTGTCGATCGTCAGGTCCGCCTTGGCCAGCAGCGACTGCACCACGCCGATGTCGTCCTCGGCGGTCACCCCGGACAGCACGAGCCGGACGTAGTCGCGGGCGGCGAGTTCGGCGTCGCGGGTCATGTCCCAGGCCGCCGCCCAGCACAGCGTCCGGGGCAGTGACTGGGAGATGGCGCCGATCGACTCGACGAGCGTGGCCAGCGACCGCTCGTCGAGGCGCACCTTCGCGTACGTGAGGTCGTCGTCGTTGAGCAGGATCAGATCCGGCTGGCGGGCACCGACAAGCTTGGTGACCTCGGTGAGCTTGCCCGTCACGTCGAGCTCGACCCGTTCCCGCCGGACCAGCGCGCCGGTGGCGTCCCGATCGTAAAGGCCGATCGCGAGCCGGTGCGGGCGCAGCGTGCGCGAGGCGGTCGGCGGCGCCGACGCCGGCTCCTGCACCACGTCGAACGAGGTGAACAGGCCCGAGGAGTCGGTGAAGAAGCGCGGCCGCAGGGTGTTCGCGCCGGTGGTCTCCAGCCAGTCCGCGGACCAGGCGGTCAGGTTCCGCCCGCTGGCGTTCTCCAACTCGTCGAGCAGGTCGCGCAGCGACGTGTTCGCGTACTCGTAGCGGCGGAAGTACGTCCGCAGCCCGGCGAGGAACTCCTCCTGGCCGACCCAGGCCACGAGCTGCTTGAGCACCGAGGCGCCCTTGGCGTAGGTGATGCCGTCGAAGTTCGTCCGCACCGCGTCCATGTCCGGGGCGTCGGCGACGATCGGGTGCGTGGAGGAGAGCTGGTCCTGGCGGTAGGCCCAGCCCTTCTCCGCGTTGGCGAAGGTCGTCCAGCCGTTGGTGAAGCGGGTCGCGTTCACCTGGGCGAGGACCGACATGTAGGTGGCGAACGACTCGTGCAGCCACAGGTCGTCCCACCAGCGCATGGTGACCAGGTCACCGAACCACATGTGCGCCATCTCGTGCAGGATCGTCTCGGCGCGCCGCTCGCGGCGGGCTTCGGTCACCTTCGCCCGGAAGACATACTCCTCCAGGAAGGTCACGCAGCCGGCGTTCTCCATCGCCCCGGCGTTGAACTCGGGCACGAACAACTGGTCGTACTTGCCGAACGGGTACCGGTAGTCGAACACCCGGTGGTAGAAGCCGAACCCAGCCTTGGTGATCTCGAAGAGCTCGGCGGGGTCGAGGAACTCGGCCAGCGATCGGCGGCAGTAGAGGCCCAGGTCTATGCCGTCGTGGTGGTCGCGGACCTCGTGGTACGGGCCGGCGACGAGCGCGGTGATGTACGTCGACATCACCGGGGTGGTCAGGAAGCGGATGGTGCGCACCCCGATCGCGGCCTCCGCCACCGCGGCGACTGCGCTGTTGGAGATCGCCTTCCATTCCGCCGGGACGGTGACCGTGAGGGTGAACGTCGCCTTGAGGTCGGGCTGGTCGAAGCAGGCGTACATCCGGTGCGCGTCGTACGTCTCGAACTGGGTGTAGAGGTAGACGGCCTCGTCCACCGGGTCGACGAAGCGGTGCAGGCCCTCACCGGTGCGGGAGTAGATGCCGTCCGCCACCACCGTGAGCCGGTTCGACTCCGCGAGGTTGTCGAGTCGGATCCGCTCGCCGTCGAACACCGTGGCGGGGTCGAGCGGCGCCCCGTTGAGAACGACCTCGTCGACCTTCGCGGCGGCGAGCTCGATGAACGTCGACGCCCCGGGCTCGACGCAGGTGAAGATGACCGCGGTCGACGTGCGGAAGGTCTCGTGGCCGGTCGTCAGGTCGAGTTCGACGTCATAGGAGGCGACGTTGAGCAGGCGGGCGCGCTCGCGCGCCTCGTCGCGGGTGAGGTTGTTGGGCACCCGGTTCCTTTCGGACGGCACGGACTTGCAGGACTGCGACACGGTCATCACCGTGTTCCCAGTCTCCCACGCCGATGAGGAGAACGGTCGCCGCCGGGGGGCGTGATGGCGGGGGGACATGGTGGTCGGGGGGCGTGGTGGCCGGGCCGTCGGCCGTGGTGCCGGTGCCGGAGATGGTGGATTGTGGTGATTGACGCGGGGTACCCGCTTTCGCTGGTCGCCGATGCGGCACGATGGCGACATCTTCCGCGTGACCAGCTTGCGGGACGCTTGCGGGAGGATCGGGACGTCCGCGCGGTCGCGGGATGGCGGGAAGAAGGCAGGAAGGGAGCCGCCGGTGAGACGGGTGGCGGGGCTCGGTCGCGTCCCCGGGCGCCTTCATCGGGCTCGCCGGGCCTCAGCCGTTCCGGCCGGCGGTGGGTCGTCCACCGCGGCGGCATCCGAGGTGCCGATGCCTGAGGCGGCGACGCCCGAGCCATCGGGCGGGCCGCAGCCCGCCGGCGGGAGGGAGTCCCCGGCTCGGCGGGCCGACTATCACATCCCGGTCGCGCTGCGGGTCTCGGCGGGCTGGTCGTGGCGTCTGATCGTCACGGGCGCGGCCATCTACATCCTGCTGATGGTCGTGGGGCGGGTCCGGATCGTGGTGATTCCGCTCATTGCTGGGCTGCTCATCGCCGCTCTCATCCATCCGCTCGCGCACCGGCTGCAGCGGCTCGGCATGAACCGGCTGGGTGCCGCCCTCACCGCGCTGTTCGTGTTCTTCGCGGTGTTCGTGGGTGTCGGGGTGGCGGTGGGCTTCAACGCCGCGAACGAGATCCCCGCGGTCAGCGATCAGGTCAGCGAGGGCGTCGAGCAGATCCGCGGCTACCTGAGAAACGGTCCGCTCCACCTGTCGCAGAGCCAGATCGACAATCTGGTCGACGACATCCGCCAGAGCCTGGCGGACAACCGGGGGCGCCTGGTCTCCGGGGTAATCTCCGGCGCCTCGGTGGCCGCCGAGGTGCTCGCCGGCCTGCTCGTCACCCTGTTCTCGACCTTCTTCTTCCTGTACGACGGGGATCGTATCTGGGACTGGATCGTCACCCGCTTCCCGGACGGAGCGGAGGATCGGGTGCGCGGCGCCGGTCGGGAGGCGTGGAACACGCTGACCGGCTACATCCGTGGGACGGTCTTCGTCGCGGCGGTCGACGCGATCGGTATCACCATCGGCCTGGTCGGCGTGGGTGTCCCGCTCGTCGCGCCGCTGGCCCTGCTGACGTTCTTCGGCGGGTTTGTCCCGATTGTCGGGGCGGCGGTGGCCGGCGCCGCGGCGGTACTGGTGACCCTGGTCTCGAACGGCGTGCCGGATGCGTTGATCATTCTGGGCGTCGTGTTGGCCGTGCAGCAGATCGAGGGGCACCTGTTGCAGCCGCTGGTCATGCGACGGGCGGTGCGGTTGCACCCGCTCGCGATTGTCATCGCGCTGTCGGCCGGTGGCGTGTTGGCCGGCATCCCCGGTGCCATCGCCGCCGTTCCGTTCGTCGCCATGGTGAACAGGGTCGCCGGTTATCTTGCCGCGAGCGGGGAGTGACCACCACCCTGACGGGTTGATCCCGGTCGAACGGTGCCGTCGACCGAGGAGACCACATGAGCGCCGACACTCTCGACACCCCCGCGGCCACGTCCGTACCCTCACCCACGCCCGTACCCTTGCCCGCGGACGCGACCGAAGCGGTCTTCGCCGATCTCTGGTTCGACCCGTCCTGTCCGTGGGCCTGGCTTACCTCCCGCTGGCTACTGGAGGTCGAGAAGATCCGGCCGGTGCGGATCCGCTGGCACGTGATGAGCCTGTCGGTGCTCAACGAAGACCGGGACATGCCCGAGCAGTACAAGCAGCTGCTGGCCAGCGCCTGGGGGCCGGCGCGGCTCTGCGCCGCCGCCGTCGACCGGCACGGTGCGGACATCCTGCGCCCGCTGTACACGGCGCTTGGCCGTCGCCGTCACCTGGACAAGGCGGAATGGGACGAGAACACCTTCGTCGCCGCCCTGACCGAGGCCGGTGCCGATCCGGCGCTCGCCGCCGAGGCGACCTCGACGGCCTGGGACGAGCGGGTGCGGGCCAGCCATGCCGAGGGGATCGGCCGGGTGGGCATGGACGTGGGCACCCCGGTCATCGCCGTGGGGGAGACCGCCTTCTTCGGTCCGGTGATCACCCCGGCACCCAAGGGGGAGGAGGCCGCACGACTGTGGGACGGAGTTCTGCTCGTCGCCGGTACCCCTGGCTTCTACGAGCTCAAGCGGACCCGGGACCAGGACCCGATCTTCACGTGATCGGGCATGATGGCACATCATGCGTGTCCATCTGGGATCTGACCATGCGGGCTTCCGCCTGAAGGAGGCGCTCGCCGAGCGTCTGGTGGAGCTGGGCCACGCGCCCGTCGACCATGGTCCTGCCGAGTACGACCCCGACGATGACTACCCCCCGTTCGTCCTCGCCGCCACCGCCGCCACCGCCGCCGAACCGGGCAGCGTGGGCATCGTCATCGGGGGATCGGGCAACGGGGAGGCCATCGCGGCGAACAAGGTCGCCGGGGTGCGCGCGGCCCTGGCGTGGAGCGAGCAGACGGCGACGCTGGCCCGCCAGCACAACGATGCCAACGTGCTGAGCCTCGGCGCGCGCATGTACACCGTCACGGAGGCCCTGACGTTCGCCGAGGTTTTCCTCACCACGCCGTTCAGCGGGGAGCAACGACACGTGCGGCGGCTGCGGATGCTCTCGGCCTACGAGCGGACCGGGGACGTGCCGTCGGTGCCCGGGTCGGCGTCGTCGGCTTCCTGAGACCTGTTCTTCGAGGACCCGGTCTCGGTAGGGCCGCTCTCACGCGGTCCGGCGGATCCGCGGTCGGAGCGTCGGCGGGTCCTCCGGGTACCCCGGCCGCGGCGGTCGGTCGTGCCGCTCTCGGCTCCGGCACGACCGGTTCCGGCACGGCTGGGGCCGCCGCGGTGGACCGGGTCGGTGGAGCTGGTCGACGGGGTCGCCGGGGTGGGGCGTGATCCGCGATGCAATACCATCGATCGCTCGGCCTCGGCGAGGTCGGCGTCGGTGGGCCGGGCGGCGTCGCGGGCCCGCATCGCCGTTCTCGGGGGCAGCTTGCTGCGACCCGCGTCGATGAGACCGCGCAGCTGCGCGTCCGCCTCGCCCGCCCCGGCCGCCTGCGACCGGGCCCGGCCTGCGCGCTCGGGTCGTGGCATGGCTCCTCCATCCGCTCTGGCCGGAAACCTTGGCGGATCATCCCAGAAGCGGGCCGCTCGGGAGGCCTCGTGACGCGGGTAGACGTCGGAAATCCGCCGGTGCGCGGTTATCCCCCGCGACAGGTTGATCTCCATCCTTGCGTTTCCGAAGGTTTCCGGAAGTTCACCGTCCCGTGTACTACCGGCGGGTCGCCCGACGGCGACAGCGCCGACTGCCCGATCCAGGATGATCCGAGGCGATCCGGGGGGATCGGCCACCCCCTGTCCGAGCTGTTCTCCCCCATCCGTATGCTACACATCGACAGATGAACGTCCGATAGCCCAGCATGTGCCCAATAGATGTCCATCTGTACTCAATAGATGTTCATTGTGCCACCTTGCTAGTAAATGAAACGAAAGGAAACTTTAGCATGCATGCTTTGCCACATTTCGGTAGAACACCTGAAACTGTTTGCTGATCTCGATCAGCCGTCACCAACCGCTGCGCCTCGGTGGCTTCAGTCATCGGCTCTGTCGTCGCGGCCTAGGAGTTGAGTCTTGGACTGCGTGCCTGTGAGCGTCGTCATCCCCGCCTACAACGAGGCGATGCGCCTGCCCGGCTCGCTACCCCCGCTGATCTCGGTCATGCACAGGATCCCCGATGCCGAGGTGATTGTGGTCGACGACGGCAGCACGGACGGCACCGCTGCGATCGCCGAGGAACTGCTCGCGGATCTGCCCGGTGGTCGGGTCCTGCGGCTGCCGTGGAACTCGGGTAAGGGCGCCGCGGTCCGCATGGGGGTGTCGGTCGCGCACGGTGAGTCGATCGCCTTCCTGGACGCCGACGGCGCCTCGGACGTCAATGATCTTCCTCTGCTCCTTGCCGCGTTGGAGCACGCCGAAGTGGCGCTCGGATCGCGCCGGGTCGGGGCGGGTGCGGTCCGCAGCAGTGGCCGGCGGGTCGGCAGCTGGGCCTTCAACCAGATCACCCGGTCCCTGACCAGCCTGGACGTCGCCGACACCCAATGCGGATTCAAGGCCTTCCGCGGTCCCGAGGCCAAGCTGCTGTTCAGCCTTGCGCGCTCCTCCGGATTTGGGTTCGACGTGGGGGTGCTCTCGATCGCCCGGTCGATCGGCTACCGGATCACCGAGGTCCCGGTCCGATGGGCGGAGATACCCGGTGGCACGTTCCGGGTGACCCGGCACACTCCCGCGATGCTCGTCGACGTGATGCGCGCCCGGCGATACCTGAACCGCTCCGCTTCCGGCCTCGTGGTGACGCGTCCCACGGTGCAGTCGCCCGCCGCCGCGGCGGCGCCGGTCGTCCGGGCGACGGGGCGTCCCCCGCAGCCCAGGTCCGCGTCCCGCCTCCTGCCGTGAGCGTCCCGGCACCCGCGGAACCGGTGACCGCCGGGCCGCCGGCCGCCGCCCTCACGGCGGCCGTGGGGGGCGTCGAGAAGCCCCTGCGCCTGCCCGCGGACCTGGGCGGTGTGACCCCGCTGCCCCGGAAGGTTGTATGAAGGTCCGGCGAACCGGACCTTCATCCTTATCCTTTGGAGTAAGCGATCCCTCCCCCCGCCGCCGGCCCCCCACGACGGCGAAGGGCCTCGGCGCGCCGTCACCCTCCCCGGCCGTCGCCGCGTCGCCGCGACACGCGGACGTCACGGTGGCCCCTGTTCGGCATGGCCGCCGGCTTCATGGTGCTCTCTCTGCTCCAGGCCCCCGGCAAGCTGACCGCTGACACCAAGCTGGACGTCCCCCTCGACCCGTGGGGCTTCATGGGGCGGGCCACCCATCTGTGGAACTCCCTCGCCGAGTTCGGCTACCTGCCCAACCAGTACGTCGGCTACCTGTTCCCGATGGGACCGTTCTTCGGCGCCGGTGACCTGCTCGGGATACCCGCCTGGATCACCCAGCGGCTGTGGATCGCGCTGATCCTCACCGTCTCCGCCTGGAGGGTCGTGCGGCTGGCCGAGGCCCTGCGGCTCGGCGTGCCGCACACCCGGGTGCTCGCCGGACTCGCCTACACCCTGTCCCCGATGTTCCTCGGCAAGATCGGGGCGACCTCCGTGGCGCTCGCGGGCGCCGCCATGCTCCCGTGGATCACCCTGCCGCTCATCCTCGCGCTGCGTCCGGACGGCGCCCTCGGCGCCGACACCGGTACGGCCGCCGCCACCAGTACCACGGCCGCCACCACGACCATCAGTACCACGGCGGCCGATGATGTCGATGCTGCTGACGATCCCGCCCTGGACCCGGGCCGGCGGCTGTCCCCGCGACGGGCGGCCGCCCTGTCCGGACTCGCCATCCTGGGCACCGGCGGAATCAATGCGACGGTCACGCTGTGCGTCCTGCTCTGTCCGGCGGTGGTCCTCGTGTTCGCCGGCGGCACCCGCCGGGCCTGGGCGCTGCGGGCCTGGTGGGTCGTCGCCGTCATCCTCGCCTCGGCCTGGTGGCTGCTGGTGCTGATGGTGCAGGCTCGCTACGGGCTGGACTTCCTCGCGTTCACCGAGACCGCCCAGACGACCACGGCGACGACGTCGGTGGCGGAAGCCCTGCGCGGCGCGACGGACTGGCTGGCGTACGTCCAGCTGCCCAGGCCCTGGCTGCCGGCCGCCACCGAGTACGTGTCCCGGCCGGTGCCGATCATCGGATCGGCAGCCGTGGCGGCGATCGGGCTGTGGGGGCTGTCCCGGGCCGATCTGCCCGCCCGCCGGTTCCTGCTGGTGACGTTGGCCGCCGGCACGGTCTCGGTGGCCGCGGCCTATCCGGGGCATCCGGGCAGCCCGCTGGCGGGCGCGGTGCGGGACCTGCTCGGTGACCAGCTGGGCTTCCTGCGCAACGTCTACAAGTTCCAGCCGGTGGTGCGGCTGCCGATCGCGTTGGGGATCGCGCACGCCCTGACGGTCCGACCTGTCAGCCTCACCGCCCGTGTGCGGAGATGGACGACCCGCGGGGCTTCCCACCGGCACGGCGGGGCTGCGGACATGATCGCGACCGCCGCGGTGAACGTCCCCGTTGTGCTGACCGTGGCCGCGCTGGTCTGCGGCATGACGCCGGCGCTCGCCGGCAGGGTGCTGCAGCCCCGGCCGTTCGCCCGGGTGCCCGACTACTGGGTGGCCGCCGCGGACTGGCTGGCCGCCCATCCCCAGGACGGCCGGGCACTGGTGCTGCCCGGCTCGCCGTTCGCCGAGTACGAGTGGGGCCGGCCGCTCGACGAGCCGCTGCAGTGGCTGGCCCGCACGCCGTGGGGGGTCCGCAGCCTGATCCCGCTCGGTGGCACGGGCGTGACCCGGCTGATGGACGGCATCGAGCGCCAGCTCGCCACCGGGTCCGCCGCGGGCCTCGCTCCGGCGCTGGCCCGGGCCGGGATCGGCCAGATCCTGCTGCGTAACGACCTGGAACAGAAGAACTGGGACGTCCCCCCGTCCACCGACGAGCTCCACCGGGCGTTGCGCTCCTCCGGTCTCACCCTGGCCGCCGCGTTCGGCCCGCAGGTGCCGGCGCGCGCCTCGGCGAAGGAGCGGCTCGTCCCGGAGCTGCGCAACCCGACCGCGCGGGTACCCGCGCTGGAGGTCTGGACCGTCCCGGGCGGCGCGAAGCTTGTCGACTCCTACCCGGCGGACACCGCCGTCGTCGTCTCCGGCGGCCCGGAGGCGACGGTGCAGCTCGCCGGGCAGGGCCTGCTGAGCAGCGACCGGGCCGCCGTGCTCGCCGCGGACCTCGCCGATCTGTCCTCCGCCGCCGATCCGTCCGCCGCCGTGACGTCCTCGACGAGCCCGGCGGCGATCAAGGTTGCGCCGGGGGAGGTGATCGGCCCGACGACCGCCTGGGTCGACACGGACACCCTGACCCGGCGCGACAGCACCTTCGGACTCGTCCACGACGCCGATTCGTACCTCCTCGGGCCCACCGACACCGCGGTCGGCAAGACGGGGGAGCCCCACCAGTGGGCCGAGGCCGACGTCGCCGGCCACCAGACGGTCGCGGGTTACGTCGGCGGCATGTCCGTCACCGCGTCCTCCTACGGCTACGACCTGCTCGCCGCGCCGGACCTCGCGCCACCGGCGGCCGTCGACGGCTTCGCCGCGACCGCGTGGACGGCACAGCGCACGAAGGGCACGACGTCGGCCGGGCAGTGGATCCAGCTCGATGTCGGCCGGCGGATGACCGTGCCCTACCTCGACGTGCGGCTGCTGTCCGAGGGCTCGTGGCGGCCGGCCGTCGAGGCGCTGCGGGTGTCCAGCGAGGCGGGCTCGGTGGTCACCGAGGTGCGTCCGGTGGAGGACATCCAGCGCCTCGCCGTCCCGGCGGGGCCGAGCCGCTGGTACCGCATCACGTTCGCGCGGGTCGGCCAGGAGACCGACGACACCCTCGGCGCCGGTATTCGGGAGATCACCATCCCCGGGGTCACCTTCCGCCACTACGCGCAGCTTCCCACCGACGTGGCCCGGCGCTTCGCTGCGCCGGACGGGGGGCTGGTCGCCTTCTCGATGGCCCGGGCGCGGGTCGACCCGGCGCGGCCGTTCGGCGGCTCGGAGGAGCTGGCGCTGTCCCGGCGCTTCGAGGTGCCCCGGGACATGACGTTCACGATGAGCGGCTCGGCGAGCTTCATCCCCCCGCCGCGGGGGACACCCCCAACGGGTGACACTCCGTTGCTGGTCGACTGCGGCCGGGGCCCCACCCTGGTCGTTGACGGCACCCGTTACCCCCTGCGGATCTCCGGCCGGGAGAGCGACGTCACCTCGGTGCGGCCGGTGCGGGTGTCGCTGTGCACCGACGGCGGCACGCTGCGGCTCTCGGCGGGGCCGCACCTGCTCGGCGTTGACCAGGGGCCAACCTCCATCCTCGTCGACGCGATCGCGCTGGTCGGATCGGGCGCCCAGGTGAGAGCGGCCACGCCGCGGGCGACGACGGTGCACGAGTGGACGGCGGAGCACCGGACGGTCCAGATCGGCGCCGGTGGCCGCGCCTTCCTCGCCGTCCGGGAGAACGCCAACTCCTCGTGGACCGCGAAGCTGAACGGCGCGGCGTTGACCCCGTTGCGCCTCGACGGCTGGCAGCAGGGCTGGATCGTCCCGGCCGGCGCCGGCGGCACGATCGTCATCGACAACGCGCCCGGTGCGGAATACCGCCGCAACCTGGTGGTGGGGCTGTTGCTGGTCGTGGTGCTGGTCGTGCTCGCGGTGCTGCCCGCCCGGTTCCGGCTACGGCCACGATCCGACGAGAACGGCTATCCGGCGCTGCTGAGGCCGCGCCGCCTGCGCCGGTCGCGCCGGTCGCGCCGCCCGGGCC
>NZ_CDWTMG010000148.1:0-12096 GCF_977945845.1 Frankia sp. CcMO1 | reverse complement strand
GGTTCCTGCTGCGCCGGCTGGTCGTGGGCGCCGGGGTCCTGTGGGGCGCGGCGACGTTGGCCTTCGTGACGCTGCACGTCGTACCGGGTGATCCCGTCGACACTTTGATCGGGCCGACGTTCGGGATCTCGCCGCAGCTTCGGGAGCAGATCAACGAGACGTACGGGTTCCAGTCGCCGCTCGTCGTCCAGTACGGCACCTGGCTGCGCCGCCTGGTGACCGGCCATCTCGGCACCTCCTACCAGCTGCAGCGGCCGGTCGTGGAGGTGTTGTCCGGTCAGGTGTGGCCGACGGTGCAGCTGGCGCTCACAGCGTCCGCGCTCGCCGCGCTGCTGGCGATCGGGCTCGCGGTGTCGACCGCCGGCCGGGGCGGCACCACCCACCGGCTCGGCCGGATGCTGGCGACCAGCGCCGAGCTGCTCGTCGTGTCGAGCCCGACGTTCTGGATCGGCATCCTGCTCATCACCCTCTTCTCTGCGCACCTCGGCTGGTTTCCCAGCGCCGGCGCCACTGGCCCGTCCGGGCTGGTCCTCCCGGCGTCCGCGCTGGCCCTGCCGATCGCCGGGGTCCTCGCCCAGCCCAGGTGCTGCGGGAGGGACTTGACACCGCACTGGAGGCTCCGTTCGTCATCGCGGCGGTCCCCAGCTACGCGCGGGTTGTGCGGTCGCGTGCCCTCGTCGTCCGCCATGCCGGGTTTGTCGACGCCGGGGTGGCGCTCGGCCTGCCCCGACCGGTGATCGTGCTGCGCCACATCGTGCCGAACACGCTAGGACCGCTGCTCGTGCTGGCCACCGTCGGCATCGGGACGGCGATCATCTCCGGTTCGGCGCTGAGTTTCCTGGGCCTCGGTACGAAGCCGCCGGCCCCCGAGTGGGGGGCGATGCTCGCCGACGGCCGAGGCGTCATCGACACCGCCTGGTGGGTCGTGGTGTTCCCCGGGGCGGCGATCGCCGCCACTGTCGTCGCCGTGACCGTGCTCGGCCGCCATGCCCGCCTGCGGGTGGAGGGACGGACTCCGTGAACGACCAGCCGCAGGTCTCACCGCCGGCACCGCCGAACTCGGCACCGCTGGGGTCGGCGCCCCCTGGTTCGACACCTCTGAGCGCGCGGGGGGCGAAGGAGCCGTCCGCGACCCTGCTGACCGTCGACGGGCTGCGGGTCTCCTTCGGCCGGGGCGGTCGGGCCGTCGAGGTGGTGCGGGGAATCTCCTTCGATGTCGGTGTGGGGGAGTGTGTGGCCCTCGTGGGCGAGTCCGGATCGGGTAAGAGCGTGACCGCCCGCGCCCTCGTCGGACTCGCCGGAGCGGACGCGACGGTCCAGGCCCGGCGGCTGCGCCTGGGCGGGACCGACCTCATCGGGCTGCGGGACCGGGAATGGCGCGCCCTGCGTGGCCGCCGGATCGGCCTGGTGCTCCAGGACGCCCTCGGTTCCCTCGATCCGCTGCGGCGGGTCGAGCAGGAGGTCGACGAGGCGCTGCGGGCACAGGGCCCAGTCGCGCGGGCCGAACGTGGCCCCCGGATCGCGATGCTGCTGGCGCGGGCCGGTATTCCTGATCCACAGGTCCGTGCCCGGCAGTACCCGCACCAGCTCTCCGGCGGGTTGCGCCAGCGGGTGCTGATCGCCGCGGCGCTGGCCGGCACTCCGGACCTGCTCATCGCCGACGAGCCGACCACCGCTCTCGACGTCTTGGTCCAGGCCCGGATCCTCGATCTGCTTGCCGGTCTGCGCGAGAGCGGGATGGGACTGCTGCTCATCAGCCATGACCTGGCAGTCGTCGCCCGGCTCGCCGATCGGGTCGCCGTGCTGCGCGACGGAGTGATCCTGGAGAGTGGCCCGACCGAGCGGGTGCTGGGCGATCCCACACACGCCTATACCCGCGAGCTGCTTGCCGCCGTGCCCTCCGCGCGGACCAGGGGCAGCCGGCTGGCCGGACCCGTCGACGAAGCCGGGATCGCGGCGGCCGGGATCGCGGCGGCCGGGCTCGCGTCTGCCGGGCTCGACGCGGGCGGCTCGACCGGCGCCGAGATCCTTCTGCGGGCGACGGGACTGCGCAAGGCGTTCCGGACGGCGGACGGAGAGCGACGCGAGGTGGTCCGGGACGTCTCCTTCGCGCTGCGCCGCGGGGAGACCCTCGGGCTCGTCGGCGAGTCCGGTTCGGGGAAGACGACGCTCGCCCGGATCATGCTGGGTCTGACCGAACCCGACGCGGGTGAGGTGCTGCTCGGCGGCGTTCCCTGGGTCGGCCCGTCGGGTCCTGGGGGCGGCTGGGGCAGCTGGGTGCCGGAGCGTGACCGCCGACCACGCCGCCGGCAGATCCAGGCGATCTTCCAGGACCCGCTGGGGTCCTTCGACCCACGACTGACGGTGGGCCGGATCCTGACGCAGGCGCTGCGGGTGGGTGGGGTCGCGCGAACCGAGCGCCGCGACGCCGCCGTCCGACGGCTGGAACAGGTGGGGCTCTCCGCGCGGGAACTACGGCGCAGACCGGTCGAGCTGTCCGGCGGGCAGCGGCAGCGGGTGGCCATCGCCCGGGCGCTGTCCGTGGAACCGCAGGTGCTGATCTGCGACGAACCGGTGTCCGCGCTCGACGTGTCCATCCAGGCCCAGGTCCTGGACCTGCTCGTCGACCTGCGCCGGACCCACCGCCTGGCCATGGTCTTCGTCTCTCACGACCTCGGCGTCGTGCAGCACCTCAGCGACCGGGTCCTGGTGATGTACGACGGGCGGGTCGTCGAGTCCGGGGACGTGGAGACGGTCTTCACCGCCCCCCGGCACCCCTACACCGTACGGCTGCTCGCCGCGGTGCCCCGGCTCCCCGGACCGCCTACCCCCCAGCGGCTACCGGGCCGTCTCCGCAGGCCGGGACGCCCCTGGCCGACAGCGCCACAGCCGTACCGGCATCTGGGTGATGTGCCCGTCGGTGTCGAGGCGGTGCCGCGCGACCTCCCCGATCGCCCGAAAGTAGTCCTCCTGACGGTCCGCACCGACGAGCCGGCTGTAGTAGGTGCCAAAGGTCGCCGCGTGGAACCGCTGGTACTCCTCGCCGTTCGCGGCCCGCACGACCGCCGGGCGTTCGTCGACGCCGTCGATGTCGAAGTACGCGTCGAGCAGGGTCGCGGTGTCGTCCACGGACAGGGTGCGTACGGCGATCGGAATGATCCCGGCCGCCGCCAGCAGCCTGGGTACGTCCTCGGCCGCATGGCCCAGCCGGACCAGGGCCTGCCGGGCGAGGTCGTCGCTGCCACCGAACCCGTACTCGTCGTGCTCGGGATGGTGGGTGGTGAGCAGGAAGGCGCCGCCGGGCCGCAGTCGCGTGGAGATCCACCGCACCAGCTGCTCCTCGTCGGGGTGGATCCAGTGCAGGACCGAGGTGAGGGTGACCAGGTCGAACGCCGTGGGACCCGCATCGTCGGCCAGTTGCGGGGGCCGGCGCAGATCGGCCTGGACGAAGCGGAACCGTACCCGGGTCGCGTAGGGGGCGAGCTTGCGTCGAGCCTCGGCAAGCCGGGACTCCTCACGATCCAGGCCCAGGGCGTCGACGGCGTCGGGCAGGCGGTCGAGCGCCGCGGCGAGCAGGGAACCGATGCCGCAGCCGAGATCGGCGACGGACCGGGCGGTCGGATCGGCGAACTCGAGCACCCAGTCGGTGTCCTGAGCCTGCCGAAGCCGGCTGGCGTCGTCGTACCCGCCGAGTCGGGCCGCCTGTGCCGTGACGGTCTGCGTCATCTGTTTCTCCCCAGCCGAGGTATGCCAACCGATCCGACGTACTGACGGTCCGCCATCGTGCATCACGGGCTCGTGCCAAGTGCCGAGTTCCGTGCCCTGCGTTTTGAAATTAGGCATCGTGTTCGTGTGGGGTCAAGATAGCTTTCTGCGTCCATAGTCGACATCCTGTTAGGGGACGTAATGAAGTAACAAATACGTGATCGAGAGCATCATCGCAGGTCACAGGCCTGTGGAGGGTTCGAAACGCGCAAGTTATTTCATTTCGACTCCTTAGTGCTGGTAACAGCACCGTGATGCCTCTGGACCAGCCGCCGCGAGCCGACTGGAATGGGTCGCGGTCCGGGACGCGGAAACTGTTCGCGACAGTGAAAACCAGGTACGACAGTGGAAACCATGCAGGAATCGGTACCGCCGTGCCGGACCGGAACTGGTCCGCAACCGGTCTAGGACCTGGCCGCGACCGCCCGGAACGGGCCCAGAACCATGCCCAGGGGAGACGATGACCAGTACAACGGGATCCGATGCGGCCTTGGCGCCGGCGCGAGACGTGATCGCTACGCAGCGTTCCGCGCCCGACACGTCGGTCGGATACGTCCAGGGCATCCTCAGCCACGACATCTCCACGGAACTCGGCTGGCTGCAACTGCTGGAATCACAGGTGGACCCGGCCACGCACGCCGTTCTCGAGGCGCGGGGAATCGCCGATGGAGGGCGGTTCCTGGAAATTCGGTGCCGGTGCGGGTTCGGTCGCCTACTGGCTGGCCGACCGGTTCCCCGGCGGGGAGGTGACTGCGGTCGACGTGAGCACGAGTTTCCTCGACGACGCCGGCCGGTCGAACCTGCGGATCGTCCAAGCGGACGTGCGCACCCACGACTTCGAGCCGGGTTCCTTCGACCTCATCCATGCCCGCACCGTCCTCATGCACATCCCCGAGCGTGAGGAGGTGCTGCGGCGGCTAGTCTCCTGGCTGGCCCCGGGCGGCTGGCTGGTCACTGAGGATCTCGTGCTGTCCCCGGTCGACTCGTCACCGCACGACGGATTCCGGCACGCCTTCGAGGCGATCGGCCAGGCGATGGCGTCGTCGATCGGGTCGGACCTGTGGTGGGGGCGAACGCTGCCGGCGCCGCTGACCCGGGCGGGCCTGGTCGACACCGGTCTGCACGCCACGTACTACCCGGTTGGCGGCTCCAACGAGATCGGGCGCCTGTGGCGTGCGACGTTCGGCCAGTCCGCCGACTACCTCGTCGACAGCGGCCTGCTCACCCGTGCCGATCTCGACTCGGCCCTGGCCCTGCTCGCCGATCCCGACTTCCTCGACCTCGGGCCCAGCATCATCGCTGCCTGGGGCCGGCGCCCCCGGCCTGAGCTTCCGGGCGCGGGAACTCCCGCCCTTCCGTCTCTGTCCTCCGTCTCCGCGACGACCATCTGACCGAACACCGTCGACCACCCGTGAGGTACTCCCGTGACCACTCCGCGTTTCGGTGTCACTCTTCCTCTGCCCGGCATCCCGCTGCGGGACCATCGACGCATCGTCACGGGACTCGCTGACGCCGGCTACAGCGACGTGTGGACGGCCGAAGGCGGCGGCGTCGACGCGTTCACCCCGCTCGCGGTCGCCGCCGCCTGGGATCCCCGGGTGCGCCTGGCGAGCGCGATCGTGCCCGTCCACACCCGCGGCCCGGCGGTGCTCGCCCAGACCGCGGCGACCCTGGCCGATCTGACGTTCGGCGGGCTTGTCCTCGGCATCGGTTCGTCGGTGCCCGCCCACGTGACCGACCTCAACGGCATCCCGTTCGACGAGCCCTTCCGTCGGACCCGGGACACGCTTCGTTTCCTCACCCGGGCGCTGCGCGGCGAGGTGGTCTCCGGCGCCTTCGACACGTTCGCGATCCGCGGCTTCGTCCTACCGAATCCTCCGATCGAGACGCCGAAGGTCATCCTGGGAGCGATGCGGCCCGGCATGCTCAAGCTCGGCTTCACCGAGGGGGACGGTGCCGTCACCAATCTGCTGTCCCCCGAAGATATGATCAAGGTCCGTGCCGCCGTCGGACCGCAGCCAGCGGGCAAGGAGCTGGTGGTGAAGGTCTTCGTGAGCCCGAACGCCGATCCGAACGTCGCCCGCCGCGACAGCCGGCCGTTCCTCACCTGGATCCTCAACCAGACCCCTTACCACGCCTTCCACGAATGGCTCGGCAACGGCGAACGGCTCGCCGAGTCCCACGAGCGCTGGACCGCCGGGGACCAGCGTGGTGCCGCCCGGGCGCTACCCGACGAGGTCATCGACGCCCTGTTCATCCACGGCACGCCCGAGCAGTGCCGCGACCAGATCGCCGCATATGTGCAGCCCGGGGTCACCGCGGTCCAGCTCTACGTCCGCCTGACTCCGTCCTTCCTGCTCGGAGCGTGGGACACCGCCGGATCGACCGGATCAGCCGGATCAACTGGATCGGCTGGCGGGGGAGAGCAGGACCTGGCCGAGCGGGTCCTCGGCCTGCTGAGCACGCTGCGCCCCCGCATCCCCACGCCGGCTGGCATCGGCTGATCGACCTCGCCGGACGGACCGCGCCGGTTTCCCGACCACGGGCCGCGCCGCTACCGACCAGGGCCACCGGGGCCGCTACCTGACCACGGCCACCGGGCAGTGCGCGTGCAGGACGCACTGGTGGCTCACCGAACCGAGAAGCAGTTCGGCGAAGCCGCCGTGCCCGCGGCTGCCGACCACGAGCAGCTGCGCGTCAGCCGAGGCCCGCAGCAGCGCATGGGCGGGGCCATCGACGACGGTCTCCTTCCTGACGGGGATGGGCAGCCCGCCGGCGTGCTCGGTGACGATCGTGGAGACGGCCTGGTCGAGGGTCTGCCGGGCCTGCTCCGCCAGCGCCGATCCGATATCGGCGTAGCTCCCCGGGTAGATCGGGATGTCCAGGTGCCAGGCGTGCACGACGTGCAGGGCGCTCTTGCGGAGCATCGCCGCCTCGACGGCCCACCGTAGTGCCGTGAGCGAGGGGGCCGAGCCGTCCACGCCGACGACCACCGGCCGGTCGTCGATGCCGACGGGCTGGTGCGCGCCGCCGCTCGCCACGCCGCCGCTCGCCATATCGCGGTCATGCTTTCCGGACCGGTGCCTGCCGGATCCGGCGGCCGGGGCGACCGGCCGTACCACGACGACCGGCAGGGAGGCATGGTGCACCACACCCTGGCTCACCGAGCCGCTCACCAGCCGGTGCAGGGCCCCGTGACCGCGCTCGCCGACGACGATCATCCGCGCGTCGGCCGCGGCCCGCAGCAGCTCCGGGACGGGACTGCCCTCCTCGACCCGCCGGATGATCCGCACTGTCGGATCGCTGACCCGGGCGGCGGTTAGCGCGGTGTCCAGAACCCGCGTGGCGGCGTGCGCCAGACCCTCGCGGTCGGCGTTCGCCGCGGTCTCGAAGACCGGCCGCGGTTCGCCCATGACGTCCCATACCAGTACCGCGATCACCGGGACCAGGCGCCGGGCGGCCTCGTCGCAGGCCCACCGGATCGCGGCGACGGACGCGGGTGAACCGTCGACCCCGACGACGATCCCACCGGCGGCGGACTCCGCGTCCGCCGCCTCGACGGCCTGCCCGGCGGGGCGCGCGTACCCCGCGGTGTCCGACTGTGCCTCGGTGTCCGACATCCCTATCACCCTCTCGCCGTGCTGCTCCCCGTCACTGCCATGGTTCCGCCTGAAGGTGACCCCCGCGACGTGACGCGCGGGGTGAGCCGGTGGGGCCTGCGGCCGGTCATGACCCTGCCGGATGGCCCGCGGCCTGAGGCCAGAGAGGTGGCCTGAGGTCGGAGAGGTGGCCTGAGGCCGCAGAGGTGGTTGGTCGACGGAGCGCCGGGTGGTGTGCCGGCCGTCAGCGGCCGATGGTGCGGTGCAGGAACGCCAGAACGACGCCCATCCGCTCCCGGGCCGGGAAGGCACCGCCGCGGCCGGCGCCCGGCACGATCGTCACGTCCACCGCCGGCGCTCCGGCGGCGCGCAGCGCGTGGGCGAGTTCCAGCGACTGCTGGTGGGGGACCGTGCAGTCCGCGTCCCCGTGCTCGATCAGGAACGGCGGCAGCGGCCCGCGGCTCAGGTAGTTCAGGGGGCTCGCCACCCGGACCAGCTGGGGCACGGCCGTCACGGTGCGGCCGAGGAACCGCGACTCCGGCGAGTGGGGCTGGTCGTGCTGGGCGTCAGCCACGGTGCACCGCTCGTTCGCGCGCAGCTGGGCGTCCATCGAGGCGAAGTTCACCGGGCCGTAGAAGTCGACGACGGCCTGGACGTCGCTGGACACCCCGGGATTGCCGAGCCCCGGGTCGTCGAACATCGCCACGCCGCTCGTCGTGCCCAGCATCACCGCGAGGTAGGCCCCGGCCGACGCGCCGGTCGCGGCGATGCGGGAGGGGCCCAGGCCATAGGTGCCCGCGTGGGCCCGCAGCCAGCGGACGGACGCCTTCACGTCCTGGACCGCGGCCGGGAACTTCGCCTCCCCGGACAGCCGGTAGTTCAAGCTGGCGACGGCGTACCCGGCGTGGACGAGTGCTCGGACCACCGGCAGGTCGTCCCGCTTGTCGCCGAGCATGAACGCGCCACCGTGGATCGTGAGTACCACCGGCAGGACCGTCCCGGGGGTCACCTGGGCCCCTTCGGCACCTGCCGTCGGGGCCGGCGGGGAGGGACGGTAGAGATCCAGCCGCTGTGCCGGCGAGACCGGCGCGTAGGGCACGTCCCGCAGGACCCACATGCCGCCGGACTCCTCGGGCGTGCCGGCCTGCGCGGGTGCGCTGTTCGGGCCACCCGGGCCCGACGCTGTCGGCGACGCGGGGCGAGGGGCGGAGCCGTGCCGGGAGCACGCGGCCAGGCCCAGGCCGAGCGCGAGCATGCTGCCGGTGGCGGCGGCGAGGAATCGGTGCTGGGCGGAGCGGATGATGACAATTCTCCCTTCCGGAGGGCCGTCCGCGGGACGGGGATCGGCCGGGCAGGGATCGGCCGGGTAGGGGTCAGCGGGGACGGAACTCTCGCCTCCGCCAGTCATCATGCCCTGCCGCTCTAACCGCCCCGAACATCCGATCGCATGATGAATCCCTTGATCTTGGCGTTTGCCGATATTCTAGGCGGACGGCCCCGGGTGTTGTCCGTTCGGGACACCCGGATCGCGGCCGGAGCCCGGAGCCCGGAGCCCGTGCGGGTGTTGGTGACGGGTGGCAGATGTGACCAGCGCCACACGGTGTGGGGAGCTGGCATTTGCAGTACAGTACGGTACTGTTTCTCTGGTTAGGGTAATGTTCATTGCGTCTTCTCCTCGGCGTCGCGGCCATGCGCGTCGACTCCGGAGAAGCGTCCGAGACGGAAGGGTGAAGACCGATTTCCCCGCCGAGTGGCGCCGGGCGTGGCCGGCCCCGGGACGATGCCCGGGAGCGGGCGATCCTGGACGCCGCGCTGGAACTGCTCGTCGAGGTCGGGTATGAGCGGATGAGCATGGTCGCGGTCGCGGCCCGGGCCCGGGCCAGCAAGGCGACGATCTACCGCCGATGGTCGTGCAAGGACGAGATGGTCGTGGAGGCCCTGCGGCGGCATGGTCCCGGCGACCGCGTCCCGGCTGACACCGGGTGCCTGCGGGACGACCTGGCCGCCGAGGTGCGCCTCATGGTCGACACGATTACCGGTCCCGACGGTGCGCTGCTCATTGGCGTGCTCCGGGCCGCGAGCGAGTCCCCGCGGCTGGCTGCGGTCGTGCAGGCCAACATCCTGCAGAACAAGGCGAAGATCGGCCGCTGCATGTTCGCTCGGGCCTCGCAACGGGGGGAGATCTCTGCGTCGGCCGATTTCGACGTGATCATGGAGATCGTTATGGCGATGATTTTCTGTCGCCTGCTCGTCACCGGTGAGCCGCTCGACGGCGCGTTCGTCGATCATATGGTGGACGACGTGCTCATGCCGTTACTGGCTGGCCGGCCCGGAACGACACTCCGGCCCGGAACACCCCCGTCCGGGGCCAACTCGAACACCTGAGCTATTCTCTGCTCGAACGCTCGTTCGATAGCCCTGTCCCTGCCACCGTCGCGTCACCGACGCCGCCACGGACCGCCCGGTCCCGGGGCGCCGTCCACCGGCACCATCCCCACCGCACCGGGTCGCCTCGCGCGAACTCGTGGCGTTCGTTCGTCCCCGTTTCAGGCCCGATCGGCTAGGAGCTTCCCTGTGACCACAACCCTCGACCACCAGGCGGAGGACCGTCCGGTGGACGCGGCGGACGGCTCGCCCGATCCACGGCGCTGGCTCGCGCTCTGGATCATCGCTGTCGCGCAGCTCATGGTCGTCCTCGACGCCTCGATCGTGAACATCGCGATCCCGCACGCGCAGGCCGATCTCGACATCTCCACCGCGAACCGGCAATGGATCGTCACCGCGTACACCGTGGCCTTCGGCGGTCTGCTGCTGCTCGGCGGGCGCGTCGCCGACTACCTGGGGCGCAAGCGGGCCTTCAGCTGGGGACTCCTCGGTTTCGCGCTGGCCTCGGCGCTGGGCGGCCTGGCCCCGAACGCCGGCCTGCTGTTCGCCGCGCGGGCGCTGCAGGGTGCGTTCGCGGCCCTGCTCGCGCCGGCCGCGCTGTCGCTGATCACCGTCGCCTTCACTGAAAGCCGCGAGCGGGCGAAGGCGTTCGGCGTGTACGGAGCGATCTCCGGTGGTGGCGCCGCGATCGGTCTTATCGTCGGCGGCCTGCTCACCGAGTACGCCTCCTGGCGGTGGTGCCTGCTGGTGAACGTGCCGATCGCGCTCATCACCGCGGCTCTCGCGCTGCCCGTGGTGCGCGAGAGCCGGGCGCAGGGCAAGGCCCGCTACGACCTGCCCGGCGCGGTGACGGTGACCGCGGGCCTGGTGGCCTTGGTCTACGGCTTCACCGTGGCCGCCGAGGACGACTGGGGCGACGCCCGCACCATCGGGCTGCTGGTCGGTGCGGTCGTGCTGCTCGCGGCCTTCGTCGTCATCGAGTCCCGCACCAGCGCGCCGCTGCTGCCGCTACGGGTGCCGTGGGAGCGCAACCGCGGCGGCTCGTTCCTGGCCTCGCTGCTGACCGGGGCCGGCCTGTTCGCGATGTTCCTGTTCCTGACGTACTATTTCCAGCAGACGCTCGGCTACGGCGCCCTGAAGACCGGCTTCGCGTTCCTGCCGTTCAGCGGCGGGATCATCGTCTCCGCGGGGCTGGCCAGCCAGCTCCTGCCGCGCGTCGGGCCCCGGGTACTCGCCGGCGCCGGCACGACGCTCGCGGCGGTCGGGATGGCGCTGCTCCTCGCGATCGGGACGGATTCGAGCTACGTCGTGCACATCCTTCCCTCCGAGCTGCTGATCAGCATCGGCATGGGCTTCTCGTTCGTGCCCCTGTCGAACCTCGCGCTGATCGGGGTCGCCCCGCACGACGCGGGGGTGGCCAGCGCGCTGGTCAATACGACGCAGCAGATCGGCGGGTCGCTGGGCACCGCGTTGCTCAACACCGTCTACGCGACGGCCGTCACTAACTACCTGGCCGATCACGGGCGGGGTGGGAAGGCCCTCCTTGACCAGGCGCAGATCGAGGGCTACACCACGGCGTTCCTGTGGGGAGCCATCCTCATCGCGCTCGCTGCGGTGGTGATCATCGTGCTCATCCGAGCCGGGCGGGAGTCGACCGCCGACGTCGAGGTCGTCCCCGCGCACGCCGGCTGACCCGTCCGCGCGGCACCCCGTCCGCGCGCCCCTTCCTCGTCCGTCCGGGACAGGCCAGGAAGGGCCGCGGGGCGCTGGGGGCGCTGGGGTGGTGATCGGAAATCCTACAGTTCGGATTCCCCGGCCAGTATCGCCCGGGAGCTGAGCCGGAAACCGATGGTCCCGTCCACGATTTTTCGAATCACGGTGGCTTTCGGATCCCTGCCGCCGACCCCGTCGACACCCAGGGCGCCCGCCAGAGCCCGTAGCTGCGGGACCGGGATCCGGCCCAGGGCGGCCAGGTGCTCCCGGGCTTCCTCCCGGCTCGCGGCGGCGACCAGTGTCGCGTGCAGCTTCTCGACGTCCACGGACGCCGGGAGCCGGGAGCCGTCCGCCGCGGCACGACCGCCCGGGTCTGCTGCCGTAGCCGTAGCCGTAGCCGTAGCCGTAGCCGTAGCCGTGGGTGTGGGTGTGGCCGTGGCCGCGGGGACGACCGCGAGCCGCGCCCGACCCGCCATGAGATCGTCGAGCTGCCGGACGTCCAGGGTGTCGAGCAGATCGGACGCCTGGCGCAGGAGAACGGCCCCGAGACGGGCCGCATCCCGACCCGGGTGGCTGGCGGGCCGACTGTCAGGAGCCATGGTTCGCCGTCCGGATGCGTTTGAGGAACTCCGGG
>NZ_CDWTMG010000147.1:0-12110 GCF_977945845.1 Frankia sp. CcMO1 | reverse complement strand
GGGTAGGCGACCTGGTGCTGCAGGAGCCCGTCCGCGCGGTCGCGACGCCGCTGCCCGACCCGGGCCGAGCTATCGCGGAACCCGGCCCCGGGCCGGTGGAGGAACAGGTCGCCCGCCTGTGGGGGGCGCGGACCCTCCCTTTGCATGTGCGTGACGCCGGCGTGAGCGTCGAGTCGGTGGCCGGGACGATCGCGGCGCTGACCGCGGTGGTGACAGGGGCGGGCGACGGGGCGTTGCCGGAGTTGGTGGCGGAGCTGTCGCGGCGCGGCCGGCTGGTGCTGGGCCTGCCCGAGCAGGTGACGGGCGAGGCGGACCTGGCGGCGGTCCGGTCACTCGACGCCGGGGTGCAACTCGCGGTGCACGACCTGACGGTGTGGGCCGGGCGCCCCGGCACGGGCGACGGGCGCGCGCCCGAGCCGGGGGCCGGGGTGGACTCCGCGGTGGATCCCGGAACGCTGATCCGGCTGCTTCAGCAGGTGTACGTGGGCCGGTTGGACGAGTTGCTCGGGGACGCGGTGGATCCCTGGGCCGCCGAGGCGGCGCGAGCGTTGCGCGAGGGGGTGGCCGCGACCGGTTCCTCCTGGCAGTCGCTCGCGGACGCCCTGACCGCGCGCTTCTACGAGACCGTCGCGGAGGGTCCCGTGACCCGGTCGGGGAGCGTGGCGCCGCAGGCCCGATCCGAAGCGGTGGAGGGGACGACGCCCGACGGGGTCGTCGGCGACGACCGGGATGCGCGCGGGCTGTCGGTGGAGTGGCTCGCGAGACTGCTGGCGCAGCCGGCCGACCTGGAGACGGCGGGCGACGTCGCCGGATCTGTTGACGTCCTCCGCGGACAAGGCGCCGTCGAGGAGATGCTGGGGCAGTTGGCGGAACGCGTCGGCCGGTCGATCTTCGAGGACGGGGCGCAGGACGTCATCGCGCAAGCGATCACGGCGAGCGACCCGGGCGCCGTCGCGGCGGGTCCGGGGCGGGTGGCCGCTGAGCCGGAGCAGGCGGACGCGGGTCCGGGGCCGATGGCCGTTGAGCCGGAACCGGCGGACGCCGGTCGGGGGCCGATGGCCGTTGAGCCGGAACCGGCGGACGCCGGTCGGGGGCCGACGGCCGTTCGCGTCCTCGATGTCGTCGTGGAGTTGGCCCTCTACGGTCTCGTGTCCCTCGGCGCCCGCGACCGGGCGCCACAGGATGTGGCCGCGCTGGTGTGGTCGCTGCGGCAGGTGTACCGCGCTCAGTTGATCACGCTGCGGGCCAGCGCGGACGCCGCGGGCATGGCGGTGATCGACAGGTCGTGGCGTGTGGTGGACGGACCGGCCGCGGACGTGATGTGGGCGGCCCTGGCCGACCGGATCGCCGCCGGGACCCCGCTGCCTGATGACGTCGCGGCCCTGCGCCGGGACGCGACGGCGATGATCGCCGACCTCAGGAACCCCGGGCCGTTGCCCGCAGCCGGCGGCCTCGCGGGTGGGCTTCCCGGCGAGGCGGTGAACGGTGCGTCGGTGGTCCAGGCGATCCGCCGCGTCCAGGCGTCCGACCGCGTGCCGGTCGAGCCCGGGTGGCGCCGTCCCGGCCGGCCGAGCGCGTTGCTGCGGCGGAGCGGGCTGCGCGGGGGCGGTGGGCTTCCGCTCCGCGCGGCAGCCGAGCTCGGGCAACCCTTCCTGCGGCTCGCCCTGGGGCAAGTCACGGCGCGGGCTGGCCGGGAGGACCTGATGGCTCAGCTCGACCAGTTGGGCCGCGCCCATCTGGCGGAGCAGATCCGCGGTGTGCCGTTCTGGGAGCCCGGGTACCGGGTACGGGTCGGCCTGGAGGCCGCGATCGCCGCGTTGACGCTGTGGGCCGACGACGAGGCCAGGGGCGAGGACAGCGACGGCGCTGAGGACAGCGACGGCGCTGAGGGCAGCGACGGCGCTGAGGGCAGCGACGGCGCTGAGGGCAGCGACGGTGTTTGGGGCAGTGCTAGCGACAGTGACGGTGCTGAGGGCAGTGACGGGGTCGAGGGCAGCGACGGTGCTGAGGGCCGCGGCAGCGACACCGACGGCGCTGTGGACAGTGGCAGTGCTGAGGGCAGCGACGGCGACGGTTCCGCGGCAGGTTCTGAGGACGGTGTTGAGATCGGCTCCGAGATCGGCCCGGAGATCGGCTCCGAGATCGGCCCGGAGATCGGCTCCGAGATCGGCCCGGAGATCGGCTCCGAGATCGGCCCGGAGATCGGCCCGGAGATCGGCCCGGAGATCGGCTCTGAGCACGCTGCTCCTGAGGCGCCGGATGGGGTGCACCGTTCGGCCGGGGAGGAGGAGGCCCGAGCGCTGGTCGGGAGCCTGCGTGACGCGGTCGGCGAGTGGGTGCGGGACCGCTTGTCCCAGCCGCCCACGTCAGGTGCCCCCAGCAGCGGGCGGCTGGCTCTGCTCGGTCTGGAGCGCCGCGTGGTGGAGGAGCTCGACTGGGATGCCGTCGCCGATCTGGTGGGCGACGTCCGGACGGGGGACCCGGCCTACTGGGATGTCGTTGAGGGGGACTGGGACCGATGGGGGTCGCTGCTGGCGCCGCGCGTCCCGCAAGCCGCGCCCGCCGCGGACGCGGTCGTCCAGGATGGGCCGCCGGCGGTGCCGATGCAGCCCGTGGCGGGAACCGCCGCGGAGGCGGCGGTCGGCCCGCAGATCGCCGGCGAGGCGGCGTCCGGCGTCGGCATGCCCGAGACGGTCCCGCCGGACCGGGTGGGAACGGCCTGGGCGGAAGGGCTGCCGACCGGGGTTCTGCGGAACCTGCGCGACACGTTGACCAGGGAGACCGCAGCGAACGAGGAACTGGCGGGGATCCTGCTCGAGCTGCGCCGGCTGCCGGCGATCGGGACGGTCGAGGCCGTCCAGCGCGCACGTTGGCTTGCGCACGAGCTCACCGAGCGGCTGGCGCTTCGGGGCCGCGGCCTGGTCCGGTACGCCGGTGAGCCCTGGGTCGACGAGGTCGCCCTGCCGCCGCACGCGCCCGTCCTGTTCCTGGACGCCGGGGTCGAGGTCGCCCTGCACCAGCTCGGCGTCCGGGCGCTGCGCGCGGGGGACCCGGCCGGGCCTCGCTCGCCGGACATCGGCACGGAGACCCGTGAGCTGGTGGAGGCACTGCGGACGGCCTACGTGTGGCGGCTGGAAATGCTGATGCTGCAGCAGTTGCCGCCTGCCGGGCGAGCGAGCGCGATCCGATCGGGGCTCGCTGCCGACGGAGAGGCAGCCGTGCGGGCCTGGGCAGGAATCGCGGCTGTGCTGAGCCCGCGCGGGGACGTGCCGCCTGCTGGATCCGGCGCCGCGGAACAGAACGGCGTGACCGTGATGCGGTTCACGTCGCAGGCCCTGAACGAGCAGCGGGCCAGAGTGCCCGGCGAACTCGTGGCCGCCTGGCTGACCGTCCCGATCCCGTCGCCGGCGGCCGCGCCCGGCCAGGTCGTTCCGGGCCGGGATCAGGTGGTCCAGACGATCCGGAACCTGATGGTTGTCACCACCCCGGACCAGGCACGGGCGAGCCTGCGGGATCTGGTGGCCGTCCTCGAACGGTTGGGCGGTGCGCATCTGGCGGACCAGGTCCCTGTGGTGCGGGACTGGGAGCGCGGGTACCGGGTGCGGGTCGGCATCGACGCGGCGATCGCCGCGCTCACCCTGTGGGCCGACAGCGAGCGGGATGCCGACCAGTCAGGGATGATCTTGCCGGACGCGGCCGAGCGTGCCGCGGCGGGGCGGACCGCCCGCGAGATGGTCCACGACCTGCGTGCCGCGGTCTGGCGATGGGTGGGCGCCGAGATCGAGGCGATGCCCGCGTCGAGGCCGCCGGCCCGGGGCCTGCTGTCGCTGCACGAGGTGCAGCGTCTGGCCGGGTCCGACCGCTACTGGCTCGGCCTCGCCGATCGGGTCGAGGCGATCCGTGCGGGCCGCGAGCCGGCGCACCGTGCGGTGCGGGAGGCGCGCGACCGGTGGGGGGAGCTGTTCAGCCGTTCCTCCAGCCGGACCGCTGTGCAGGAGGCGCAGGAGGCGGGCCCGTCGACGTCGCCGGAGCGGGTTCCTTCGCCCGGCCGGCCCCTCCAGCCCCTCCGCGCCGAGTTGCCTCGCCCCACTGCCCAGGACCGGATCGTGGACGCCGTCCGGGGCGTTCAGGCGGCCGGACCCGCCGACGGGGGCGGGTCGAGCCGGCGGAACCTGATGACGCTGGTGGACGAGGTGGCCAGGGTCCACCTGACGCAGGAGGGTGCGGGAAGCGTCGCCCGTTCAGAGCCCTGGTTCCGGCTGCGGCTGGGGCTTGAGGCTGCGATGGCCGCGCTCGTCAGGTGGGCCGACCAGGAGGCCGGTCGCGACTCCGACGCAGCCGTGCCGCCGGGCCGCCAGGAGCGCGCCGCAGCGGATGGCGAGGCCCGCGGGCTGGTCGAGGGCCTGCGCGTCGCCGCGCAGCAGTGGGTGCACGACCAGTCGGCGACGTCGACGGCCCGGACCGGGTCCTCCTTGGTCGAGTACGTCACTGGATTCATGCCGTGGGACCAGGTCGCAGACCTGGTGGCCCGGACCCGCCAGGGCGACCCGGCCACGCGCGAGGCCGTGGCCCTGACCCGCGATCGCTGGACGGTCCTCGACCCCCCGGCCGAATCGGACGAGGAGTCCGGCGACGTCGAGAGCCGCCGGATCGTCAACCCGATGGCGCAGGAGCCGACGCGTCCGGTGACCGTCGTGGTCCCCGACCCGGTGCGGCGGGTCGTGGAGATCGATCCCGGCGCGGTGGTTCCCGGTTCCGTCGAGCAGGTGCTCCGTCACCTGTGGGGGTGGAGGGCCCTGCCGGCGCGGGTGCTGGCCGCGGGAGTGGTCGAGGGGACGGTGGCGGGGACGGCCGCTGCGCTCACCGCGGTGCTGACCGGGTCGGCCTCGGCCGAGGTGTCGCGGCAGGCGTTGTTGCGGACCTTGTGGCAGCGGGGAGGCGCGGCGCTGGGTATGGTCGGGGCCGACGACACCGTGGATCTGCGGGCTCTGGTGGCGCTGGACGCCGGGGTGCAGTTGGCGTTGCACGATCTGGCGGCGTGGGCCAGCTGGCCGCAGCTCGGCGGCGCCGCCGCGGTGGATCCGGGGGTTCTCGCCCGCCTGCTCCGGGACATGTACGCCGACTGGTTGGCGCAGTTGCACCAGGACGCGAGCAGTTCGGCGGCGGCCGAGGCGGCGCAGCGCTCGCGGGAGGCGCTGGCCGCGGCGGATCGGGAGTGGCAAGCGGCCGCCGATGCCCTGACCGGGCGATTCCAGGCCGCCGCTTCCGGCCAGGAAGCGGCGGGCTCCGGGGCGGCCGGGGCGGCCGGGGCGGCCGGGGAAAGGACTCTTGCCGAGGCCATTGACCGCGACTGGGGTGAGCGGGGGTTGACCCCGGGCGGGCTCGCCGAGCTGATCGAGCAGCAGAACGCCGAGCCGGGGGTGCCGCGTGAGACCCTCGGACTGCTGAACGCCTTCGCCGCAGGGTCGGCCTCCACCTTCGGGCTGCTGCTGGAGTTGAGCGGACGGGCCGGGCGGTTCCTTCTCCGAGACGGGCAGGCCCGGGCGGACCTGGCCGCGGTGGTGGCGGGTTCGGGCCCGGTTGCCGTGCGGCTGCTGGACGTCGCGGTCGAGCTCGCGCTGCACGACCTGACGTTCCTGGCCGGCCACGACCCGGAGGGGCAGCACGCGGCGACCCTGGTGGGGTCGTTGCGCCGCTTCTACCGCGACCGCCTGGCCGTGCTGCACGACGACCTGGAAGACCCGGACAGCGGTGTGGACGACACACCTGGCGACGCGACATCGGCGGCCATCGACCGATCCTGGGAATCGGTGTTCGGGGACCTGGCGGTCTCGGTCTGGGACATGTTGGCCGAGCGGGTCGCCGCGGTGGACCAGGGGATCGAGAGCGTCCAGGACGTGCAGCGGCAGACGACGGTGTACCTGGCCGACCTGAGAAACTCCGGGATCCCCGACACCGAGATTCTCGGCGAGGGATTCCCCGGCGGCGGGCGCAGCCCGGTCGACGCCGTCGTCGAGGCGATCCGCGCGGTGAGGGCGACCGAGGGTGCGCTCGTGCCGGCGTCCTGGCCGCCTGGGCAGACGGCGCAGGCCCGCCGGCACGTGCCGATGGCGTTGCGGCCGCGTAGCGACCTGCGAAGGATCCGAGGGCTGCCGCTCCGGTTGGCGTCCGGCGTGCAGGACGTCGACTCGCCGAACTTGGGTGCCGCGACTCGGCGGAATGCGGTCGGCGACCTGGTCGCCCTGCTGGACGCGTTGGGCCGGGCCCGCCTGTCGCGCGACGACGGGCCAGGGGAGCCGGGGCACCTCGCGGACCGGGTGGGTGTTGGCGTGCAGGGGGCGTTCGCCGCGTTGACCTTGTGGGCCGACGGGCAGGCTGCAGCCGAACGGGTCGCCCCGCCGAGCGAGCAGGAGCGTGCCCGGGCAGCCGAGGAGGCTCGTGCCCTCGTCGAGAGCCTTCGGGACGCGGTGGTCGACTGGGTGCGCGGCCGGACCGACGACGAGTCAGGGCTTCCACCGAGAGGCTGGCCCGCTCTGTTGCAGCTCGGCAGGGACGTCCAGCTCAGGTCGGCCGTCAGTGCCCCGCAGGTCATGGCTGTCCGGAGGGGTGCGCTGGAGTGGACGTCCACCGTGGCGGACGCGCGGCGGAACTGGCCGGAGCTGCTGGGGCCCGCGGGCCCGGACGGTGCCGCGGCGGGTCAGGAACAGCCGCTCGTCCTCCCGCCGGACCGGGTGGCCACCGTCTGGGCGGCGGACGGGTTGTCCACCGGGCTCCTTCACGAGATGCGCACGCGTTCGCTCGCCGGGTCCGCCGAGCGGCGGCAGTACCTGGTGAGGCCGTTGCAGCGGCTTCGGGATCGGTGGCGACCGGAGTCGGACGACGCGCGCGGGGATCGCGCCGCACTGACGGAGTACCTGGGGGCGGCGGGTTGGGATCTGCTCTGGTGGTCCGGCGAGCCGTGGGTCGGATCCGAGGTTCAGCCGCCGCACGCTCGCGTGCTGCTTCTGGATGCCGGGGTCGAGTCGGCACTGTTCGACCTGGCCGTCTGGTTGCGTGCGGAGGCTCAGCGCCGAACGGCCAGGGGCGGCGCCGAGCAGGCCGTGGCCGAGCTGCGTGGCGAGGCGCAGTCGCTGCTGGCCGTGCTTCGGGAGCTCTACGCGTGGCGACTGGACACCCTGGCTCGTGAGCTGACGCCGATCGGGCGGGCGAGCGCGATCCGTTCCCAGCTCGCCGTGTCCGGGCCGGATGCCCGTGTGGGGTGGGCGATGCTGGCGGACTCGATGGTCGATGCGGGGGTACCGCCGGGTGGCCGGTCAGCGGTCTTCCCGGCACTTGACGAGATTCGGCGGAGACTGGCCCCGGTGGTGACCGACGAGTCCGAACGCAATGATCTGGTCGCCATGCGCCTGGCATCGGTGATCATGGCCAGGGAGCGGGCGCGCGTCAGTCGTGAGGCCATGGACGCGTGGTCGGCCGCCCTGCCACCGGTGCTGCCTGCCCCGGGCGGGGTCGCGGTCGCGGGCAGCGCGGAGGTCTTGCCTCCTGCGGACCGGGTGGGAACAGCGTGGTCCGGGCTCGGCCTTTCCCCGCGGGTCCTGAGGGATCTTCGGGCGTATCTGATGAGCGAACCGGAGGCCAACCGGCGGCGGTATCTGTTGGAGGTTCTGCATCGGCTGTCCGACCCGCCTCTCGGGGGCCTGGCGCAGGATCAGCAGGAGCGGGCTCAGCTGGTGCGGGATCTCCTCGACGAGTTGTCCGAGCGGGGTCTGGACCTGACTCTGGAGCTCGACGAGCCGTGGCTCGAGGGTCTGCTCGAGCCGCCGCACGCACCCGTGCTGTACCTGGACGTCGGCGTCGAGCTGGCGTTGTTCGACCTCGCCGTCTGGGCGCGCGAGGAGAGCGCCCCCGCGTCCGCCCCTGGTTCCGCCTCCGGTTCTGCCTCCGGGTCCGGTTCCGGTGCTGGGGTCGAGGTGGTCGATGCGGAGCGGGTCCGTGCCGAGGCCGTGGCGATGGTGGAGGCGCTTCGTGCGGCATACCTGGGTGGGCTGGAGGGCTTGACCCGGCAGGTGCCCGAGCCGGCCGGGCGGGAGAGCGCGGCGCGGTCGTGGCTGGCCGCGGCGGGAGATCGTCGCTGGCAGCGGATCGGGGATGCGGTGGGCCGGATCCGGACCGGGGGACTGCCGGATGCTCACGTCGACCTGTTGCTGTCCTCGTCCGCGTCGTTGCTCTTCGCCGACTCCCCGCGCCCGCTGGGCATCGAGGTGCTTGCGGCGCCGGAATCCCGCGATGTCGCGGCGATGGTGTTGATCTCGCGGTCGTTGGCGCAGGCCAGGGCGCCCGTGACCCAGGAGGAGTTGGCGGCGCGGCTGGCCACCTGGTCTTCGCAGGAGGCCGTGCCGGGTGCGGACGGGGGTGAGCTCGTCCCGGCGCAGTCCCGGGTGGTCGCGGCGGTCCGCGGCGTGCAGGCGCACGAGTCCGATCCCCGCGGTGACGCGGACCGGGGTGGCGCGGACCGGCAGGTCCTGATGGACCTGCTGGACGAACTGGGCCGGGCCCACCTGGTGGACGGAGCGGCGTACCCGTTCGGGTACCGGCTGCGGGTCGGTCTCGAGGCGGCCATCGGCGCCTTGGTGCTGTGGGCCGGCGACGGGGCTCGTGACGGGGCTCGTGACGGGGTGCCGGGTGAGCGGGAGCGGGCCGAGGCGGCCGAGGACGCCCGCGGCCTGGTCCGGAGCCTGCACGCCGCGATGGAGGGCTGGCTGGCGGAACGCGAGGGCGGGGCGTCCACCTCCAGCGCCGCGATGAGTGACCCGCTCGCCGTCGGTCACCTGCGGGAGTATGTGAGGGGGCGCATCGGCTGGGACACCGTCGCCGAGGAGGTCGCCGCGATCCGCAGGGGTGACCCGTCGACGGAACGGGTTGAGCGGACCGCGCGGGTCCGGTGGACACGGCTGCTGACGGGCGCGGAGTACGACGGATCGGCCTCGCAGGGCCACGACACCGAGCCCGGACGCGCGGCGAACCGGATGGACTGGGAGCCGACCCAACCGGTCACGGAGGTCGTTCCCGGCGCGGGGGCGGGGGTCGTGGAGGTGATGCCGGGGGTGGTGGAGGAGCGGATCCTGGGCCTGTGGGGTCGGCATGCGCTGCCGGATCCGGTGCGGGACGCGGGTGTGAGCGAGGCGTCGGTGGCGCAGACGGTTGCGGCGCTGACGGGCGCGCTGGCGGACTCGGGTGACGCACGGCGCCGGGAGCTCTTGGGGATGCTGTCGCGCCGGGGGAGGGTGGCGTTGGGTGTGTCCGCGGTGGCGAGCGGTGGGGCGGATCTGACCGCGGTCCGGTCCCTGGACGCCGGGGTGCAACTGGCGTTGCACGACGTGGCGGCGTGGGCCGAGCACCCGGACTTGCGCAGGGGCTCGGCGGGGCCGGGAACCGGTGCCGGAGCGGTGGCGGATCCGGGGGATCTGGCGAGGCTGCTGCGCCACGTTTACGCCGATGCCCTGTCCGAGCTGAACGCGGACGCCTCGGATGCCGGGGCGGCCGAGGCGGCGCAGCGCCTGCTGGACGGTGTCGCGGCCGCTCACGATGGCTGGCACGCGGTCGCCGGTGCCCTCACGGCGAGCTTCCGGCACGCGAACGACGGGGCGGGGCAGGTCACCGAGCAGGCCCTGCAGACAGCCGAGGCCGCCGTCCTGCGCGTCATCGACGGCAGTTGGGGAGAGCGGGGACTGTCGCGGCAGCGGCTCGCCGCGCTGATCGGGGAGCAGAGCTCCGCGCCGGCCGTGCCGGAGGGCACCGCCGCCGCGCTGCACGAATACGGGGCCGGATCGCTGTCCGGCGAGGCGCTGCAGGCCCGGCTGACCGAACTCGCCGCGCCGTTCCTGGCGGGTGCCTGGGCGGGGGGTGAGTCGACCGCCACCACCGGCGTCCTGGTCACGGTCGCGGCCGGATCGAGCCTGGCGGCGGCACGGGTGCGCGACGTCGCGGTCGAGCTCGCCGTGCACCACCTCGCCTTCCTGGCCGCGCACGATCCCGAGAACCACGAACCGGCGGTGCTGGTCCCGGCGCTGGCGGCGGCGTACCGGAACTGGGTGGCTGCCTCGATACCCCGTGCGCAGGGCGAGGCTCAGGCGGCGGTGAGACGCTCGTGGCAGGCGGTGGACGGGCCGGCAGCGGACGTGATGTGGGCTGCGCTCGCCCACCGGATCGACGCGGTGACCGCCCGGGTCGGTGACCTCGCGGCCCTGCAACGGGACCTGACGGGGATGATGAACGACCTCATGAACACCCCGTCGGTGACCGAAGGCGGAGCCCTCGCGGCCCAGCCTCCCGGCTCAGCCTCCCGGCGCCGTCCGGACGTGGTGAGCGCGCTTCGCCGGGTGCAGGGCGCCGACCGCTCGCCGGGGCTGCCGTCGTGGCCGCTACCGTCGCGATCGTCCGAACCCGCGGCGACGCAGGAGCGGCGCGCCCCGATGGCGTTGCGACCGCGCAGCGACCTGCGGAAGATGCACCGTCTGCCACTCCGGCTGGCCTCCGGCGTGCAACACCCGTTCCTGCGGTCGGTCCTGCGGCCGGCCCTGATCCGCGGTAGCCATCAGAACCTGATGACTCTGATCGAACGGCTGGGCCGGATCCACCTGGCGGAGCGGATGCCGGGCGTCCCCGGCTGGGACGCGGCGTACCGCGTGCGGGCCGGCCTGGACGCGGCGATCGGCGCGGTGACGTTGTGGGCCGACGACATGGCGGGCCTCGAGGACGGTGCCCCCTACGCGCAGGATGAGGCCCACGCGGCGGCGGCGCGGCAGGACGTTCGCGTTCTGGTCCGGCACCTGCGGTCCGTGGTGACCGACTGGGTGCGGGACGAGCTCGAGGCCGCGCCCTCGTCCTCGAGTTCCGCCGGTGGCCCGCCCGCCCTGCGAGACTTGTTCCGGTACGTGGCAGAGGGCGTCCCGTGGGACGCCGTCGCCGGGGAGATCGGGGATATCCGGACCGGCGAGGAGTCGTCCTGGCCCATCGTGGAGCTGACGCGGGCTCGGTGGGGACACCTGCTGGCACGGCACGGCGCCTCCCCGGCTCCATCCGCCGCGGACCCGGGACCCTCCGGACCGGAGGCGGCCGCGCTGGGACCGGTCACCGGGACCGCGGGAGCCGCCGCGGCGCCGTCGGGTGGCGCCGCGTCCCGACCGGTCCCGCCCGACCGGCTGGGAACGGCATGGACGAACGGGCTGCCGCACGAGGTCCTGACGGACCTGCGTGCCGGGCTGGTCGCGGGCACCGCCCGCGATCAGGAACTGCGACCGACCCTGGTGCGGCTGAGCGAGCTGATGCCGGCAGGGACGCCCGAGGCCCGTGGGCAGATGCGCTGGCTGACCTACGACCTCACCGAGCGGCTGTCGCTTCGCGGGCGCGACCTGGTCCGCCGGCTCGGGGAGGTGTGGGCCGGCGGCGAGAACATGCCGCCGCATGCGCCGGTGATGTTCCTCGACGCCGGCGTCGAGCTGGCCCTGCTGGACTTGGACGTCCTGGGGCTCGCGAACCCGCACGACCACGTGGAGAGGCTTCGCCAGGCCTACCTGCTGCGGCTGGAGGTTCTGGCCCGGCAGCTTCCGGCGGGCGGGCGGGCGAGCGCGCTGCGGTCGTGGCTCGCCTCCGCCGGGGATCACGGCGCGCGCCTCTGGCGCGGAATCGCGAGCCAGCTCGGGCCGCCCCCGATGCCCGGCGACGCGCAGGCGTCCGTGACCCGGATGTGGTTCACGTCCCAGATCCTTAGCCAGGCACGGGCCGGGGTCCCCCGCGAGGAGCTGTCCGCGTGGATGGCGGCTCTGTCGGCGTTCGGCTCCGGGGCCGGGGCCGGGGCCGCGGCCCCGGCTGGCGAGGTCATCCTGGACCGTGCTCAGGTGCTGGACGCGATCCGCGGCGTCCAGGAAGCCGGATCCGCGGCCACGGTGGAGACGGGGCAGCGCCTGATCGACGTGCTGGACACGGCGGGCCGGGCGCGCCTGGCGGAGCGGATCCCGACCGTTCGTGCCTGGGACCCCGGTCACCGGGTGCGGGTCGGTCTGGACGCGGCGATCGGCGCGCTGACCTTGTGGGCCGGCGACGTGCGGGAC
>NZ_CDWTMG010000146.1:0-12142 GCF_977945845.1 Frankia sp. CcMO1 | reverse complement strand
GCCCGGGCGATGCCCACCCGGGCCAGACCACCGCTGGCCCTCGAGCACAGCGTTCAGCGTAATGTCCCGCCGGACGGATTTCGGTGGGCGGTCGCTTCCGCCCGCGGCGCCATCTGCGCGGTACGGAGACCGGGATCGGACGGGGCGAGACGTCGTGCGTCGGTGCGCCCGCGTGACGTGTCGCGCCACTGGCCGTTTGGTCTCGCCGGGCGGTGATGTGTCTGGCACGATCGTTGCAGGCCGGTCGCACCCGACGGAGATGTCCGTGGCGTCCATCGACGCCGATCGACGCCAGTCGCGGGAGCGCGTCCGCCATTCGCAACGGACGAGAGGGCGACATCGGTGCCGCAGGACCCGGCCGTGATCCAGCAACAGATCGAAGAGACCCGCGCCGAACTGGCGGAGACGATCGATTCCATCGCGGAGATCGTCAGCCCGCGCCGCGTCGCCGAGCGGGCCCAGGTGCAGTTGCGGGCGAAGACCGCCGAACTGCGCCACAGGTACGGTCCGGTCCTCGGGATCGGCCCGGGGCCCGCGCTTCCCGAACTGGGAGCCGGCGTCGGAGCCGATGGCCTGGCCCGGCGGGGGGATGCGGGCACGCTGACCGGGGGTGCCCTGGACGGCAGGGCGGTGCCCGGACCCTCCGGCGGCGCCACTGTGGTTCGGGTGGTGCGCTGGGAGCGGGTCGTTCTCGTCGGTGGAGGTGTGCTGCTCCTGGTGGGTGGGATCCGCCGTCGCCGTCGCCGCCGGTCGTCCCGGCGCGGGTGAGCGGCCACCCCGCCCGTCTGGGCCGCTCCCGGGCCGCGGTCGCGCCGACCCCCTGCCCCCCGCCTACAGGTCGCCGGTGCGGCGCAGCCAGGCCAGCATGAGGATCCCCGGCAGCACCGGCAGCCAGAAGCTGATCAGGCGGTAGACGAGGACCGCGGTGAACATGGACGCCGCCGTACCACCCGCGGCCGCGAGCCCGAAGGCGAGTGCCGGTTCGATCGCGCCGATGCCGCCGGCTGTCGGCGCCGCGCCGGCTACCATCGAGCCGATGAGGTAGACCGCGGCAACGGACATCAACGTCATGCTGGTGCCGAATGCCCAGACCGTGCAGGCGAGCGCGAGGATCTGGAAGAAGCGTGTCCCTATTTGGGACAGCAGCAGCACCAGAGTCCGGCACGGGGAACGGGCGAGGATCTTCAGATGAGTGTCGAAGGCCCGCACTGCCGGCCGGGCCTTCGACCGGATCCGCGGATGGGCCACGGTGCCCGTCACGAGCGCGCAGACCGCCCCACAGCTGAGCACGAACGGCCCCGGCCCGAGCCCCTGGACAGTGGACCGCAGCGGGTTAGTCAGGGCCGCGCCGATGCCCGAGGCGCTGAGGGTGCCGGCGACCAGGACGATGCCCCCGAGGTGCGCCACCCCGCCGGCCACCTTGATTGACGTGATGGCCGCCAAGGCCGCGGAACGCGTCATCCCGCGCCGTTCCAGGAAACGCAGATGGACCGCGATGGCCCCGAGACCCGCGGGCACGATCCGGTTCGCCGCCGCCGCCGCGACCTGCAGGCCGGTCGCGGTGCGTAGCTCGAGCCGCAGGCCGCTGGCCGCCCGCGTGGACAGGCCGTTGGCGAAGTAGAACAGGACCGAGGAGAGCGCGCAGATGACGAGCCAGTGCCAGCGGGGCGCGGGAACGCCGGCCAGCCGTGAGGCCATGTCGCCGCGGAAGCGCACGGCCAGGATGGTGAGGGGAACGGCGAGCATGCCGGCGAGCAGGACGTTGCGTCGCCGGGACCGGGCCGATCGGACCGGCCCGAGACGGAGCGCGAGCGGCTCGGCGAAGACGTGGGCGTCACCGGCCGGGGAGGCGACGAGCTCGCCCCTCGGTGCCGTTGCAGAGTTCGGTGCCGTTGCAGCCACGTCGTCGGAGTTGCCGCCCGGGTGGGCACCAGAGCGTCGTAGTAGCTGCCGGGTCAACACCGCCGGTGGTGGAAGCGGGGGCGCGGGCGCGGCGCTCTCGGCGCCGAGCAGGACCGGAGTCTCGATGACTACCCCCGTAGGATCGACAGGTGCGATCACGGTCGTGATGCAGAGGAGACGTACGTCACGGTACGCGGCTCGACGGTATGCGGCTTGGCTGAACAGCAGCTGAAGCATCCTTATTGCTAACCTAGCCACCGGAAGTCGCGCGACGACGCTTCGGGAGGAATCGGTCGGCGGCCCTGGTCAGGAGCCGCAGACCGCCTCGATCGGATCCTGTTGGCGTGGCAGGTCGAACCAGACCTGCTTGCCTGACCCCCGGGTGTCCGGCATCTCGACGACACCCCACTGCATCGCCAGCGTGGCGACCAGATGCATGCCCCGGCCCGACTCGTCGTCATCGTGGGCGGGTTTCAGCACCGGCCACAGCGAGCTTCCGTCGTCGACCGCGATGCGGATCCGGTCGTCGCGCAGGGACAGCGTGAGGCACAGGGCGGCGCGGGCACCGACGAAGCGCACCGCGTTCGTCACGACCTCACTGACGAGCAGCTGCGCGACCTCGACGGTCTCCGGGCGGCCCCAAGCGGCGAGCAGCTCGGTGACCAGCCGGCGGGCTCGGCTGGCGGCACGGGGATCGGCGGGCAGGTCGAAGCGTGCGCTGAGAGCTTCGGCCACGCCTCACCTTCCGTGGGGTCGTCAGGCACGGTCATCATCCCGGTGCGGGGGTCTGCCGCGTCGCGTTACTGCCACCATGACCGCCCCCCCAAACCTGACCCTCTGTGGTCGTCGAGCCAGGCAACGGCCACGCGACGCATCTGGATACCGCGACCGGGACGTCCGGGCGACGCGACGCGCCGAGGACGGCGTCGGCGTTTCCCCGGCCGGGCGTCGGGCCGGGGAGCCGCGCCGGGGCGGGTCGGCCTCCCCCGCTGGGACGGCCGAGCGGGTGACCGCGTCGGGGGATGGCGTCAGATGACGTCGATGCCGTCCAGCACCGACTCGCGGCGAGCCATCCAGGCCCGCGTGACCTCGTCGACCGCGGTCTGGTCGATGCGGGCCGCCGCCGCCGATAGGTTGCCGCGGGGAGGCGGCACCATGTCCGCATCCGCATCCGCTCGTGCGGCCGTTCGCGGCATGGCAGCCCGACCGGGGTGCGACGAGTTCGGCGGGTCGATCCCGGGTTGCGCGTACCGGCGACCGGAGCCGTGCGGTACACCACCGGTTCCGTCCGGGGCGCGCCCGTCGGGCGGGGTCGGGTTCCGATCGGAGGTCGGCCCGGGATGGTCGGGACGGCCGATGGGCCGTGGGCCGGGCCGGTCCCTCGTCGGTTGCCCACCCGGTTCCACGCGTCGCTCCGGTGCTCGGGGACGGTCTACCCAGGCTCTCGCCCTGTTCCCCGCGGGGCGTCCCGGGGACTCGGCCGGGCCCGGCTGCCCGCGGTCGGGCTGCCCGCGATGCATAGATCCCGGCTGCATAGATCCCGACCGGATGGATTCCGGCGGCGTCGGCCCCGGCTGGGGTGATGGCCGGCCCTGGTGGCGTCCGGGCCCCGGCACCGCGTGACCGGGGTCTGACGGGCCGCCCGGCCCGGTTCCGGTCATCGGGCGCGGCGTCTCGACCCTGGCCGTGGCCATCTCGACCGGACCGGAGATCGAGGGAGCGGGCCGGGACGACGGCACGACGACATCGCCCCGGGCCACCGACGGGTTTACGGCCGGCGGGTAGCTGTCCGCGGTGGACCGGTCCCGGTCCCGGTCCGTGGGGTACCCGCCCGTCGGATACCGGTCCGAGGAGTATCCGTTGGGAGCATGTTGCCGCCCGCCGGGCAGTCGTGGCCGGGCACCGGTTGGCTGCGGAGCACCCCGCTGGGCGGGGTGGGCGTCCGGGGGCGGGTAGCCCGAACGGTCGGAGTGTCCCCCGGACGGCGGGTGGTCGGAGTCCGCCGGGGACCCCATGGACAGGTGGGCAGCTGCCCCGGGCATCGGCTCGGGGAACTGTCCAGGAACTGGGGCAGGCGGCCTGACCGGTGACTGCGGTGGCGGTGGCGCGGGCGGCCTGGCCGCGGGGCGCGCCGGAGGGAACATCCTGGCCTCGTCGCCGGTGGCGGGGTGCTCGCGGTGGGGTGGCCCGGGACGGGCTCCCCGCCCCTCGGGGGCCACCGGCCGGGGATCCGGGCCGGGGTGTTCCGCGCCGGGGCGTTCCGCGTCGGGAGACGCGACCGGACCCGATCGGCCGGATGCCCGTCCGGCGACCGCTCGCCCGATGCCCGCGGCCTGCTCATCCTCCTCGTCGACCGCCCGGCTGTCCGGTGCGGCGCCCGGTGACATGCCGGTGATCGCGATGATCGACGCGCAGGGCCAGAGACGGTCGCAGCTCAGACAGAGGTCGAACTCATTCGGCTGATGAAGGTCGATGAGGGTGATCAGCGAGTGAATATGCTCGACGATCTTCGGGCCGACCAGGACCGGCCCACGGGCGATGACGTCGAGCTCCGAGCGCAGTCGCCCGTGATACTGCTCGACGTCAGCAAGGCGCGAATCCTCCATCACCGGCAGCATGCACCATAGCGGGCCAGCGGGCACGAAGGGTGTAGCCCGTTCGGGTTCACCGTCACTGCTGACTCACGTTCCGCTTCTGACCCGCGGTGCCAGATGCCGCTGATGGTTCCCTCTCCCTTACGTGCGGTGAGGATGGGAAGCGGGTTCGCCGGGCCGGGCCGCATGGTCATGCCGAGCCGGAGTCCGAGCCGGAGTCCGGACGGCGTGGCCGCGTGGAGGCGCTAATCGCAGATCAGGACCGGTCCGGCCGGACCTCGTCCGTGCGGCGGACCTGCCGCATCAGACCCTCTTGAAGCCTGGCGAACTCCTCGATGTAGGGACTTTCGACCTGCCCGGAGGCACCTCCGGGCTCCTTGCCTGGCGCGGACCGGTCAAACGGCTCGAAACCCGCGAACTGCCCGCCGGCACCCGGCGGCATGCGGTCGGGCTGGCCGTCGAACGCGGGGTAGTGCCCACCCCCCGCCGCCTGGAGGCCCCGCTCGGCGGGTCCGTCGTACCCGGGTCTGTAGGAGGACGGCAGGCCGTTGCTGCTCTGCGGGACCGCACGGTCCGCGGCGTTGTCGAACGCCGGGTAGTGGGCACCGTTGGCCGAGGCTGTGCGGTCGCTGGAACCGTCGTAGGCGAACCCCGAGCCGTTGGGGCTGCCGGACCCGGGGCTGACCGAGAGCGGGGCGCCGCGCATGCTGTCGCCGGATGCGTCCGACTGCTCCGTGGAGAGGAACCCCTCGGAGACCGGGTAGATGCGGGCCGACAGGCTGACCGACATCGGGTCACTGCCGTAGGTGATGACGTCAACCTGGTCCTCCGCGCTGATGCCGCCGCTGCGGGCGAGATCGACGAAGCGGAACAGATCGGCCCAGCGTAGCCCATCGAGGTCGACGCTGATGCGCAATGCCATGATCGTGCCCCATCCCTGAGGTTCGTTACGTGCCGACGGTTACCTGGGCGCCAACGGACGATCGAGGGGTGACCGGCTCGCCCCCCGTCAGCGCCAGCCCGGGCGGCGATGGGCGGCAGCTTATACCGCGTTGGGAGACCATTCCCCATCCGGGGAGGTTCGGCTGGCTCTGCTCCGATAAGGCGAAGTGGGGGTATCGCGTTCTCCGTCGCGTCCCGTCACCCGAGGGCATTCCCCGGCGGAACGTTGGCGGGGAATCAGGACGGCCGGGCGGGCCCTCCGGTGGGGAGGTGTGGGGTGTGTGGATGCCGGCCGGGAGGCGTGGGAAGTCCCGGCCGGCGGACGTGGTCGGTCGATCGGGCGGTCGTGAAATGCCGCCTGGGGTGTCACCGGTGATTGGAAGGCGGGTAGTGTCCGACCCTGTGAACGTTGTGTCCGGCGGTGTCAACGGGGTCGGCGCGGCTGGGGTGGGCACGCAATCGGGTGTCATGCAGTCCGGCGCGCTGCCAATCAGGCTCCTGCACGACCGCGTGCTGGTCGAGCCGCGTGAGGATTCCGTGGACCGGCGGTCGAAGGCGGGCATCGTCATCCCCCCGACCGCGCATATGGGGAAGCGCCTGTCCTGGGCGGACGTCGTCGCGGTGGGGACGGCCGTGCGGACCATCCAGGTTGGCGATCGGGTGTTGTTCGACCCCGAGGACCGGGCCGAGGTGGAGCTGCACTCGACCACCTACGTTCTGTTGCGGGAGCGGGACGTGCACGCCGTCGCGGCGGAGCGGTTGGACGATGGCCTGACAGGTCTGTATCTCTAGATCCGGCGGGTCGGCCCCCAGGCTTGCGTGGCCCTTTCCGACCATCCGATGACGGCGCGGCGTCCAGGTGGTGTACGGTGCCGCATCGATCGAGATGCGGGCGGTCCACCGGAGTCGTGATGTTTGATCATGGCTGTGGCGGGAGTGACACCGCGCCAGCCTGGTGCTGCCTGGCCTGACGCGGTTCCGCCCCGTATCGTTCGCTCGGCTCTGGAGATCCGCGTTCCGGCCGGGACCCTTGGATGTGGTGGAGGCACCCGGAAATGCGGACACAGGGCATCGCGTCACCTCAATCCTTGGGGTCACTGCGTACTGTAACCAGCCGATGTCCTGAGGTGCCGTGTTCCATGGCTCCTCACGCTCGGCCAAACCCAAGACCGATGGGTTGGCATACCCATTGGGTGAACGATGGCAGGGAAAGGAAGGAGACGCATGGCTCGTGACTTCGACGCTCGGCGAAGCACGGATGTCGAGGAGGACGAGCTCCAGGAACAGAGCCTGGAGACGCTCAAGGCGCAGCACGCCGGTGCGGCAGCGGACCTGGGGGACGACATGGACGCCCTCGAGGCCGAGCTGGACCTTCCGGATGCGGAGGTACGCGACGAGGAACTGTCGCTGCGGGTACTTCCCCGGCAGGCCGACGAGTTCACCTGCACCCGATGCTTCCTGGTGCAGCACCGCAGCCAGCTCGCGGACGTCCGTCACGTCGTCTGCTCGGACTGCGCGGCCTGAGGGCCGGGTCCCGGGCGGGGTGTCCCTCGACGGCGGGCGGTGCGGATCGGTTGCCCGGTTGCCCGGTCGCCCGAGTAGGCGTACCACTACCTAGCGCGAGCTTGTCGCTGGGGGTGGTGCGGATGCTCGACGAACAGTCACCGATGTCCGGTTCCGTCCGGACCCGTCCCGCCGTCTTTGAGGGTCGGCGGCCCCTCCGTCCGGAGGATGCCGCTCTCCGTCCCGGGGAGGAGGATCCCGCGGACGGTCCCGAAAGCCTGCCGCTGCTCCTGAACCGGTTCGTCCCCCCGCCGACCCCGCCGGGTCATGTCGATCGACCACGGCTGCTCGACGCACTCGACGCCGCTACCGCCCTGCCCCTCACGGTGGTGCGGGCCCCGGCCGGCTCGGGCAAGACGGTGCTGGTCGCGGCCTGGGCCGCGGGCCGGCGGGGGGAGACGCCGATCGTGTGGGTGCGGGTCGATCCGGCGGTCGTCCCCGGCCCGCGTGGCGGGGAGCCGGGCCTCCCACTGTGGCCGCAGCTGCTGCACGGGCTGGGACGACACGGTCTGCTCCCGGCCGGTGAGGGCCTTGGGAGCCGGTACGGTCCCGCGGCCGACGATCTTTGTGATCGGCGTTACCGATGGCTCGCCAACATCCTCGCCGACCTCCCGGCGTCCTTCATACTGATCCTCGACGACGTGCATCTGATCACCCGGCGTTCGGACCTCGACGGCCTCGAACTGCTGATCGACGCGGCCGCGGACCGGGCCCGGATTATTCTGGTGGGCCGGACGGTGCCCGTGGCGCTGCACCGGCTGCGGGCTGCCGGGTGGGTCACCGAGATCGGCCCGACGGATCTCGCCTTCACCCGGGCGGAGGCCGCCGCCCTCCTGGGCCGGCAGGAGATCACGGCGTCGCCCGCGACGGTGAGCGGTCTCGTGCACGTCACCGAGGGCTGGGCGGCCGGGCTGCGGCTGGCGGCCGGGGCGCTCGCCGCACGGGAGCGACGACCACTGCCGGGGGCGGATGGGCGGTGGGAAGCGGCCGTCGCATCCCCGTCCGGTGGCCTCGGTGACACGGCTGGTTTGTCCGGCGCCGTGGCCGGCCATCCCGCGATCGCCGATTTCCTGCAGGCCGAGGTGATAGCCGGTAAGCCGCCGCGGGTACGCCGCTTCCTCCTGCGGACCAGTGTCCTGGAGCGCATGACCGGGCCGCTGGCGGACGCCGTCGCGGCCGAGCGGATGGATGCGGGCGTCCTGGCGGCGGATACCGGCTCGCGTGCCGCGCCGCCGCCGGACGCCGACGCCGACGCCGCGAGCATGGCGATGGGCCCGCCCGGCGAGTGCGGCCCCGGGGACACGCCGGCACCCACGGTAGGTGCGCGGGTGAGCGGGAAGGAAGTTCTGGCGGCACTCGCGCGCGCCGACGGCTTCGTGGTTGAGCTCGACCACGACGGCGGATGGTTCCGCTTTCACCGGCTGCTTGCCGCGGTGCTGCGTTCCGCGTTGGCCGCGGACGGCGACGAGGACACCGATGAGCTCCACTTGCGAGCCGCGATCTGGTTCGCCGCGCACCGTCGGACGACGGATGCGGTACATCACGCCGCGCATGCCGGGGACTGGTGGTACGCGGCCTGCCTGCTCGTCGATGGGCCCGAGATGGTGGACGCCCTGCACGGCGGCGCCGCGGGGTTCAGCTCGATCATGACGGCGATGCCGGACTCCCCGGCCTTGTGGTCGCCGGAGTGCGCACTGGTCGCCGCCGTGGGCCGGCTGGGCCAGGGACAGGTGGGGGCGGCCACCAGATGCCTGCAGGTGGCCCGGGGGAGCATCGCCGCGGCGGTCGTGTCCCGTCGTCGCGCGCTCGTGGTCCGAGCCGATCTTGTCGACCTGCGCCGGGCGGAGCTCGCCGGGGCGTGCGAGGAGATGCTGAGTATCACCCGCCGGTTGCTACGGTCCCCGGGCAGGCCGGGCGCCGTGCCACAGCCGGTTGATCCGGCGGTTGCCGGCGTGACGGGGCGGGCGGAGGCCGCGGGGAAGGTCCGGCCACGACCGCCCGTCGGCGTGCGGCCGCCGGGAGATCCCCGGTTCCTGCCCGCTGGTCCTGCCGGCCCTGCTGGTCCTGCCGGTCCCATCGGGGCCATCGGGGGCGCCGAAGGTCCCGGACTGGAGCCGTCCGGTGTTCGACATGATCACATTGGGGAAGGCGCGGCCCGCCCCGGCTCCGTCGTCGGTGGGGCCCAGCCGGACCGCCCGGCCGGGATCGTCGCGCGATCGACCAGCGGTGGCGGGGGCGTGGGTGGTCCCGACGGGATCGTGGCGGCTGTGGCTTGGTGTGCGCGCGGGCAGGCGGAGCTTTGGCTCGGCCGTCCCGACCTGGCGCTGGAGGCGTTGCGGGAGGCGATGGCGGCGGCCCGGGATGGCGGTCTGCGGACGGTCGAGGCATCGGCGTCCGGGGCGATGGCTCTCGCCTACGTGCTGCGAGGTCGATTGCGGCAGGCCGAGTCCAGCGCGGCAGTGGCGGTCGCCACCGCCGCTGTGATCACTGCCAGCCCGGTCGATCCCACGGCCGTCCCCGCATCCTCGGATGGTCTGACCGACATGCCGGCCGGCCTGGTCGAGGCGCATCTCGCCCATGCGATGGTGGCGGCCGCCCGGGTCGACGACGTGCGCGTCACGCACCATCTCGACCTCGCGCGGATGGCCTTCACCCCGGCGCATCCTCCATACCTGCTCGATCTGATCGTCGTGCTGGAGGCGAGGGCGCGATGCCGGCGTGGGGAGGCGGACGATGTGCGGGCTGCCCGCCGTCTCCTGGCGTCGCGAGGACGGCCGGCCGGACCGCCGCTGTGCCTGTCGCTGTGGCGCGCCGCCGAGACCGACCTGCTGATCGCCGTCGGGAACGCCCAGGCTGCCCGGCAGCTGCTGGGACAGCTGGCCGACACCCGCCGGCCGGACCATGCTCTCGCGCTCGCGGCGGCCCGGGCGAACCTCGCGTGCGCTGATCTAGAGGGAGCGGAGCACGCGGTGGCGGCTCTGCTGCGGGCGGATGGCGGCGGAGGCGGTTCGGTGGTGTCGGCATGTGTGGTGGCAGCGGTGGCGGCCGCGCGGCGTGACGACCACGGGCGTGCCACCGACCTGCTGGCGCGTGCCCTCGCGCTCGCCGAGGACGAGGGACTCGCTGGCCCGTTCCTCGAATTCGGTGGCGAACCATTGGCGATCTTGGATGCCCATCCCGGTCTCTCCGCCGCACATCCGTTCTTCGTGTCGACTCTGCGGGCCCTGGCCACGATGGCGTCCGCCGCCGCGGTGAATCCGCGGACGCCGACCGACGGCGGACCGGTCATGGCCGTCTCCGGGGCGGGGGTGCCGCCCGTGGGGGCGCCGCCTGTGGGGGTGGCCGGCCTGGGGGCGCCGAGCGGGGGGATGCCGAGCGGAGAGGTGGCGGTGCCCGCTCCCGCGTGGCCGGCCACCCCACGTCAACCCGTCATGAGTGGGCGAAAGGCACGTCCGGCCCTTATGACCCCCGCGGCGCGCTCGGCGCCGCCTAACTGTGACCGTCAGGGGGCCAACGTCCCGCGCGGCCCTCGCTCCGGTCCGGCGGGCCACGGCCTTGGGGTGGGAACGAGTCCGATCTCTCTAGGGCAGCCAGGGGCGCGCGAGCGCTCACCCGGTTCCATGGACGGGCGGGGACCCGGGGCGGGTGACCGGCTCAGCGACCGGGAACTCGCGGTCCTCAGCTATCTGCCGACGATGTTGACGACCGCCGAGATCGCCGCCGAGCTCTTCGTCTCCGTGAACACGGTGAAGACGCACCTGAAGAGCATCTACCGCAAGCTCGACGTGCCACGGCGTCGCGATGCTGTACATCGTGCGCGCGAATTGCGTCTATTGTAAATAGTCATACCCGGGACCCGTGTAGCCGGCATCGAGGTGGCCGGCATCCGTCTGGATCGTGTCGGACCCGGGCTGCGGTGGGCCGTACCGGTATGTGCCGAGCGCCGCCGTTCGTTCGAGGTGCCGCCCGATCGGGCCGGGACCAGGCCCGATCGGTGTCCGCCCCGGTCCGCGGGTACGCGCGGTGGCCCGTGCCGGTGCCGGCAGGAAGGCATGGAGCAGGCAGATCATCGATGTCACGATCCCCATGATGATCAGGATCAGGCCCAGAATCTGGAGATCCACTCCGGTGGTGCGCCAGGTGAGCGCGTAGCGCAGGATGGCACCCATCACGACCAGGAAGACCGACCGCCCCAAGGTCATCGCCTTCGTACCTCTACCTCTTTCCTGCTGTGGCTTTGGTCTCCCGCCGTGGCTTCGACCGGGGGCTTCGGCCGGTCGATGATCGGCGCATGGCCACATCGCGGACCCCGGCCGCGCTCGATGGTGTCCGCGCTCGATGTGTCGTCGTCGTGGAGCGGCACCATGGGATGGGTGGTCCGTGCAGGGAGCGGGGAACTCCACCCCTCCGGGGCAGGCCGCGGGCCGCTGGCGAAACTGTGCGCTGCCGTTGTGGATACCCTGCGTGACCAATGTTCATGCTGTCGATGTTGGTCGGGATCCGAGGCTCACCCGTGCCGGAGGACGTTTTCTGGCTTCTTTCGCGACCGCGATCGAAGCCGGGGGAGCCAATCTCGTACTTGTGAGGTAGCCCCGACGGGTGGTGCCAGTGGGAGGGAAAAATCACCTCGAGCCACTGCCGGGGGCTGCCGGACGGCGTCATCCCAAACGTTTACGTGCGTTAAGGTCGCGTTTTCCCCGGCTGCGCCGAAGGTACGGGGTGAGTGTGATCAGGGGGTGTGGGTGACCGCTGGCGTAGCGAGGGAGATGGGCCCTACGCTTGCCGCACCTGTCCAACTTCGCCGGAAATCAACCTGGCGACCTCGTCCCTAGCGGACGAGGCCTGGCGCCGGTTCTGAGTTCTGACCCCCCCCGGAGGCACGTGTGACCGACCGAGTTTCCCGCCCGCATGATGTTATCGGTGAGGACGCACTACATCGGCCACGAATTGGCGTGACCGTCGACACATCCGCCGAGGCCGCTGCGGCGGGCCGGGTCGCGAGGCGTGTCTCCGCGAGCTCACCCGCACCGCTGACCCCGCCGCACCGCTCGCCGACCACCCGGCATTCCGCCGCCACCGGCGCCGGTGCGGGGCGACCGCTTCACCAGCGCTCCGGCCCACCGGGGAGCGGTGTGCCGATG